>JBKJIY010000015.1:0-51787 GCA_046598315.1 Gemmatimonadaceae bacterium | reverse complement strand
ATCGACGCGGCGGCCACCAAGCCGTTCGGTTTCATGAAGTTCACGCCGGGCCCGGGCATCGGCGGGCACTGCATTCCGCTCGATCCGCACTATCTCGCGTGGAAGATGCGGACGCTGAACTACAAGACACGGTTCATCGATCTTGCAGGCGAGGTGAACACCTCGATGCCGGCCTACGTCGTGGGCAAGGTCACGCGTGCGCTCAACGAGGACCGCAAGGCGGTCAACGGGAGCCGCGTCCTCGTCATCGGGGTCGCGTACAAGCGGGATATCGATGACTACCGCGAGAGCCCCGCACTCGATGTGATCCGACTGCTCGAGGCCGACGGCGCGGACGTGGTGTATCACGATCCGTACGTGGCGACGATCCGTGAAGACGGCCACGAATGGTCGAGCACGGCGCTCACCGACGAGGAGATCGCGCGCGCCGATGTCGTCGTGATCATCACGGATCACGAGAATCTTGATTATCAGCGGCTCGCCGACCGGGCGGCATTGATCGTCGACACGAGAAACGCGATGAGCCGCACGACTGCCACCGGTGCCAGAGTGGTGTCGCTGTCGTCGCCATCCATCCGCCAGTCCGCGTTGCGCGTGTGACTCGCGCTCGCGGCGTCACAGTCGGCCTCTTTCTCGTCCAATCGTGAACATCACCGTCGTCGGTAGTGGATACGTCGGCCTCGTCGTCGGCGGCTGCCTCGCCGAGACGGGCAATACCGTCACGTGTGCCGACGTGGATTCGGGCAAGATCGATGGCCTCCGGCGGAACGTGCTCCCGATCTACGAGCCCGGGCTCGAGGACTACGTGGAGCGCAACCAGAAACAGGGACGGCTGACGTTCACGACGGACATCCCGGCGGCCATTGCGACCGCGGAGGTCGTCTTCATCGCCGTCGGTACGCCGCCCGATGAGGACGGCTCGGCCGACCTCCGGCACGTTCTGGATGTGGCCGAGCAGATCGGGCGGCACATGACGCGGGAACTCGTCGTCGTGACCAAGTCCACCGTGCCCGTGGGTACCGCCCGCAAGGTGGCGGAGACGGTGGGACGTCACGCGGCGTATCCGTTTCACCTGTGCTCCAATCCGGAATTCCTCAAGGAAGGCGCGGCGATCGACGATTTCATGAAACCAGATCGCGTCGTCATCGGCGTGGAGGACGAGCATGCGGAGCGCGTGATGGGTGAGCTCTACGCGCCGTTCGTGCGCACGGGCAAGCCGATCATCTTCATGGACATCCCGTCGGCCGAGATGACGAAGTACGCGGCCAACGCGATGCTCGCGACACGGATCTCGTTCATGAACGAGATCGCGAATCTCTGCGAGATCGTCGGCGCCGACGTGGATCAGGTGCGCAAGGGCATCGGCTCGGACGGG
Source organism: Gemmatimonadaceae bacterium (assembly GCA_046598315.1). Lineage (GTDB taxonomy): Bacteria > Gemmatimonadota > Gemmatimonadetes > Gemmatimonadales > Gemmatimonadaceae > AG11. The sequence goes on along the minus strand of JBKJIY010000015.1, from coordinate 50,412 downwards.
CGCATCGGCTCGGCGTTTCTCTTTCCCGGCCCGGGCTACGGCGGCTCGTGCTTTCCCAAGGACGTGAAGGCGCTGGTCCGGACGGCTGGTGACTGCGGCGCACCGCTGCGTGTGCTCGCGGCAGTGGAGGAGGCCAATGAGGCGCAGAAGGAGCGCCTCTTCGAGAAGCTCGTCGCCCAGCTGGGGGATCTGCGCGGCAAGCGCATCGCGGTATGGGGGCTGGCCTTCAAGCCGAACACCGACGACATGCGCGAGGCGCCGAGCCTCGTGCTTCTCGACCGGCTGCTCGCCGCCGGCGCCGATGTCGTGGCACACGATCCGGTCGCGATGCCGGAGACGCGCCGACTGCTCGGCGACCGCATCGGGTACGCGGAGAGCGGGTACGAGGCGCTGGAGGGGGCGGACGCCCTCGTCGTCGTCACGGACTGGAACGAGTATCGCCACCCGGACTTCGAGCGCATTCGTGCGACACTCGCGAGGCCGGTCGTCATCGACGGACGCAACCTCTACGACGCGGGCAAGATGCGCGCACTCGGCTTCAGCTACGACTCCATCGGCCGACCGGCGGGCGCGGCGAGTGGGCCGTCGGCGTGAGAGTGCTCATCACGGGCGCCGCCGGGTTTCTCGGATCGCATCTGTGCGACCGGTTCCTTGCCGACGGACACGCCGTCGTCGGCCTCGACAACTTCATCACCGGCCGGCCGGACAACATCGCCCATCTGATGGGCGACGAGCGCTTCAGCTTCCTGCGGCATGACATCTCGACCTTCACCTATGTGGAGGGCGAGCTGGACGGTGTGCTGCACTTCGCGTCGCCGGCCAGTCCGATCGACTACCTCGAGCTGCCGATCCAGACGCTCAAGGTGGGCGCGCTGGGCACGCACAACGCCCTTGGCCTCGCCAAGGCGAAGGGGGCTCGATTCTTCATCGCCTCCACGAGCGAGGTGTACGGCGACCCCCTCGTGCACCCCCAGACCGAGGACTATTGGGGGAACGTGAACCCCGTGGGTCCCCGCGGTGTCTATGATGAGGCAAAGCGTTTTGCCGAAGCGATCACCATGGCGTACCACACGTACCACGGCGTCGATACGCGCATCGTGCGGATCTTCAATACGTACGGCCCCCGCATGCGGCCGCGGGATGGACGTGTGGTCTCCAATTTCATCGTGCAGGCGCTCTCCGGCGAGCCGCTCACCGTGTACGGCGACGGCTCCCAGACGCGCAGCTTCTGCTATGCGTCGGACGAAGTGGAGGGCATCTACCGTCTGTTCATGCGGGGAGACCACATGCCGACGAACATCGGCAATCCGGTGGAGTACACGGTTCGCCAGCTCGCCGAGCTCGTGGTGGAGCTGACCGGCACCACGGCGCCCATCGTGTACGAGCCGCTGCCGGTGGACGATCCAAAGGTGCGGAAACCGGATATCAGCCGAGCGCGCGCGATGCTGGGGTGGGAGCCCAGCGTGGACGTCCGCCAAGGGCTGGCCCGCACGATCGAGTATTTCCGGCGATACGTGGGCACATCGATGATGGCGCCGCGCCAGGCCCGACCGCGGCCGGCGTCGGGACTGGTACGCTAGCCGTCCAGGCACTCCTCGCCGTATTCGGCGCTCCCGCAGTGGGCGGGCGAGGTCGGGGGGTGTATCTTTCGCAGTCTACTTTCGAACCGTCGCCACACTTGCGGGTACTTACCCCCGATATGCATAGCTCCCGGTGGGTGTTCTTCGCCGCCCTGCTCCTCGCAGTTGCGGCCTGCCACCCTGATTTCGAGATCACGAAGTTCGCCACGAACCAGGCGCTGTATCGGGCCGCCACGGAGGAGTTCAGCCGGGGGCGTTTCGACAACGCGGCCGCCGCCTGCGAGAAGCTGACGACGGATCTCCCGGCACGCGATACGCTGCTGCCCCGCTCGCACTGGTTCCTCGGCCGCTCCCACCAGGAGAAGGCGGAGTGGGTGCTGGCGGCGACGAGCTTCTCGCGGCTCGTCGAGAGCTTCCCCGACGATACCCTCGCCGACGATGCCGCCCTCGCCGCGGCGCGCTCCTACCGGCAGATGTGGCGCAAGCCCGCCCTGGACGCCACGTACGGGGACAACGCACTCGCGTCGTACAACACGCTCGTCGGCCTCTATCCACAATCGCCACTCATTCCCGCGGCGCGGAAGGAGATGACCGAGCTCGACGAGATGTTCGCGCAGAAGAATTATCTCGCCGGGCTCTACTATTTCCGACGCGGAGGGTTCGACTCGGGAATCATCTATTTCAAGGATGTCGTCACCCGGTATCCGAGCACGCCGGCGGCCCGGCTGGCGCAGCTTCGGCTCGTCGATGCCTACAAGGCGATCCGCTACAAGGAAGACGCGTCGGACGCCTGCGCGGCGTTGCGCGTGACATACCCGGGCGATAAGGAAGTGGACGTCGCGTGCGCGGGGGTCTCACTCCCTCCAACTCCCGTGGTCGCGGTGCCCGCGACGTCACCGCCGGCGACGACCGGCCCTCCCACGTCGACCGCGCCGCCCACTCCGCCCGCGTCCTGAGGCCGTGCGTCTCGGGATCTTCGGCGGGAGCTTCGATCCGCCGCATCTGGGACATCTCCTCCCCCTGATCGACGCGGCGGAGCGGCTCGGCCTCGACGAGGTCCGCTTCGTTCCGGCCGCGGTCCAGCCGTTCAAGGTGGGCGTGTTAGCCGCGCCGCCGCATCATCGGATGGCGATGACGGAGCGCCTCGTCGCCAGGATTCCCGGCTTCCGGGCCGACGCGGCGGAGATCGAGCGGGCGGGGTTATCTTTCACGGTTGACACGCTGGCGGCGCTGGCCGCGGCCTACCCCGACGCGGAGCGGACTCTGCTCCTCGGGGCTGACGCGTTCGCGCAGTTCCACCAGTGGCGGGAGCCGGAGCGCATCCGGAGCCTGGCGAACATCGGCGTGCTCGTCCGGGGGGACATCGGCGCGCCGGAAGAGCTCGAGCAGGGCGGTGTGCAGGTGCTGAAGACGCGGCGTGTGGACATCTCGTCCACGGAGCTGCGCGCCCGGGTGGCTGACGGGTTGACCATTCGCGGATTCGTGCCGGATGCAGTGGCAGACTACATCGCCGAGCACCGGCTGTATCGCTAAGAGGACGGCATGTTCAAGCGCGTACTGACGGCATTTCTGGGCACTCGCCACGAGCGAGACCGCAAGAAGATTCAACCGATCGTGGATGCGATTCTCGAGCACGAGGCGCGCCTTGCCTCGCTCGACGACGACGCACTGCGCGGACAGACGGCGACGTTCCGCGCCCGACTGAGCGACCGCACCAGCGAGCTCGAGGCGCGGGTGGCGGCGATCAAGGAGCAAAAGCGCGCGGCGAGCGATTCCGCCGAGCGCGAGCGCCTGGACAACGAGCTGACGGGGCTCGACGGGTCCAAGGGCGTGGAGGGCGAGCTGCGGGTGGCGACCGCCGAGATGCTCGACGAACTCCTCCCCGAGGCGTTCGCCACCGTTCGCGAGGCCGCGCGACGCCTGCTTGGCACCACCGTGAGCGTGACGGGCCGGGATGTCGAGTGGAACATGGTGCCGTACGACGTGCAGCTCATGGGAGGCATCCAGCTGCACTTCGGACGCATCGCCGAGATGGCGACGGGCGAAGGCAAGACACTGGTCGCCACCCTGCCGCTGTATCTGAACGCGCTGCCGGGGAAGGGGACGCATCTGGTCACGGTGAATTCGTATCTCGCGCGGCGTGACTCGCAGTGGATGGGACACCTGTACAACTGGCTCGGGCTCACGGTCGGCTGCCTGGACGATACCGAAGCGGGGTCGTACGAGCGGCGCGAGGCGTACCTCGCCGACATCACGTACGGCACCAACAACGAGTTCGGCTTCGACTACCTGCGCGACAACATGGTGACGTCGCTCGATCAGCGGGTGCAGCGCAGCCATGTGTTCGCGATGGTGGACGAAGTCGACTCCGTCCTGATCGACGAGGCGCGAACTCCGCTCATCATCTCGGGTCCCGTCGGCAACGAAGGCGACGTGCAGTACTTCGAGCACAATGCGGCGATCTCGCGCCTCGTGCGGCGGCAGGTGGAGCTGGTGAACGTCCTGGTGGGCGATGCCGAGCGCGACCTCGAGGCGGGACGGACGCAGGAGGCGGCCGTCAAGCTCTATCAGGCCCGGCTGGGGCAGCCGAAGAACCGGCGGCTCCTCAAGCTGATGAACGAGCCGGGGAACAAGCAGCTCGTCCAGCGGACGGAGCTCGAGCATCTCGCCGACCGCAAGCTCCCGCCGGCGAAACAGACACATCGGGACATCGAGGAGAACATGCTCTTCGTGCTCGACGAGCGCGGACACTCGGTGCACCTCACCGATCGTGGCGCCGAGTACATGGCGCCCGACGACGCCGACGCGTATGTGCTGCCGGACCTCAGCGAGGCCGTGCATCGCATCGATCATTCGCACGACATGCCGCCGGAGGAGAAGCTGGCAGCGCGGCGCGAGCTGGAGATCGAGTTCGCGGCCAAGAGCGAGCGGCTCAACATCGTCCACCAGCTGCTGCGCGCCCACTCGCTCTACGAAAAGGACGTCAACTACGTCGTGCAGGATGGCGAAGTGCTGATCGTCGACGAGAACACGGGTCGCACGATGCCGGGCCGTCGCTGGAGCGAGGGACTGCACCAGGCCGTGGAGGCCAAGGAAGGGGTCCGCGTGAAGGGCGAGACGCAGACGATGGCCACGATCACGATCCAGAACTACTTCCGGATGTACGACAAGCTCGCCGGCATGACGGGCACGGCGGAAACGGAGGAGACGGAGTTCTTCCAGATCTACAAGCTGGAGGTCGCCGTCATCCCCACCAACCGCGACGTCATCCGCGACGACCGCCACGATCTCGTGTACAAGACGCGACGCGAGAAGTACAACGCGATCGTGGACGAGACCCGCCGGCTGCATGAGCTGGGCTATCCGGTCCTCATCGGCACCACGAGCGTGGACGCGTCGGAGACGTTGTCCAAGCTGATGCAGCGCGGCGGGATGGTGCACAACGTCCTCAACGCCAAGTACCACCAGCGCGAAGCGGAGATCGTCGCCAATGCCGGCCTCCCGGGCGCCATCACGATCGCGACGAACATGGCCGGTCGCGGCACCGACATCAAGCTCGGCGAGGGCGTGACGCCGTCCAGGCCGTCGGTCGTGAAGGATGCCGACGGCAATGACCTGCCGGTGGACGAGATCGGCGGTCTCCACATCATCGGCTCGGAGCGGCACGAGTCGCGGCGGATCGACCGGCAGTTGCGCGGACGGGCCGGCCGCCAGGGCGATCCCGGCGCGAGCCAGTTCTTCCTCTCGCTCGAGGATGACCTGATGCGCCTGTTCGGCAGCGAGCGCATCGCCAAGCTGATGGACCGCATGGGGGCGCAGGAAGGCGAGGTGTTGACGCATCCCCTCATCACGCGCTCCATCGAACAGGCGCAGAAGCGCGTCGAGCTGCAGAACTTCCAGAGTCGCAAACGGCTGCTGGAATACGACGACGTGATGAATCAGCAGCGCGAGGTGATCTACTCGCTCCGGGCGTTCGCGCTCGAGGGTGGAGAGGAGTTGAAGGGCGAAGCGCTCAAGATGGTGGAGAAGGCCCTCGGCCGGCGCGTGGAGACGCTGCTTGCCGAGTTCGACACGGCGGAGGAGTGGGACTTCGAGCTGCTGCAGCAGGAATTGCTGGTGCACTACCTGGTGCAGGTCAAGGAGTTCGAGGACGAGGCACTGCGTCCGACCGAGGTGTCGGCGGCGCAGGCGCAGGCGGTGGACGCGGGCCACGCCGCGTTCGCCGGCAAGATCGAAGCGCTCGACATGGTCAGCGACCAGGAGGGTGGGTATGCCGATCGCCTGCTGCGCTACGTCATGCTCAATGTGCTGGACGAGAAGTGGAAGGACCATCTCTATGATCTCGACCAGCTGCGCAACGCGATTCACTACCGGTCGTGGGGACAGAAGGATCCTCTTCTGGAGTACAAGCAGGAGGCGTACACGATGTTCGTGGACCTGATGAACGACGTGGCGGAAACGTTCACGGACCGGTTCCTCAAGGTCCAGCTCGTGATCGAACCCCCGGACGATGGGCAGGGGCAGGGCGGCGGCGTCGGCGAGCCGGCCAGCGCGCCCGCGCTGCGGGCGGCTCCGACGCGCCGGTACAACGCGTTGGGCGTCCTCGAGGACATTCCGCCAGCCGCGCTCGGAGCAGGGTCTTCCGAGGTCATCGATGTGGGGCCGGCGGAAACGCCGGCCGAGTCGCCCGTGACGACGCGGAAGGATCCGGTAATCGTCGGGGCGGGCCGCGCGCGCAGCATGAGCGACATTCAGAGCGCCTCCGCGAACGGCGCCACGGACTGGTCGTCGGTGGGACGAAACGATCCGTGCCCATGCGGCTCAGGCAAGAAGTTCAAGAAATGTCATGGGGCGTCGCTCTAGCGGGACTTCGCGTCTGCGCGCCCGCCCTTCAGCGTGCTGATCGGCTGTCGAGGATCAGTCGAACGCGGCCGGATCACAACGTGATCCGGCCGCGTTCTGTGAATCCCGGGAGACTCGCTCCTTCCGCTTTTCACCGTCGCCGCGTCGATATGATGCCGCTCGCCGCGGCCCGCCAGGCTAGCAATGAGGTTTCTTTTTCCGACCCCATTCATGGCCACTCCGCTACGCAGTCACCCGCTCCCCGCCGCCCTGGCGATCCGGGAGCTCCCCGCCTCCGAGCGCCCGCGCGAGCGGCTCGTCGCGCTGGGCGCGTCGGCCCTCAGCTCGGGCGAGCTGCTCGCCCTGCTCATCGGCTCGGGCGGCTCCCGGCACTCCGCGCTGCACCTGGGCCAGGCGCTGCTCGCCGGCGCCGGCGGCTCGCTGCGGCGCATGGCGATGCAGCCCGTGGCCGCCCTCACGGCGACGGCCGGCGTCGGGCTCGCGCGTGCCGTCACGGTGCACGCCGCGCTCGAACTGGGACGACGGCTGGCGGCGGAGGCGCGGGAGGATGGCGCGCCCGTGCGATCACCGCGTGACGTCGCCCGACTCTTCGCGCCACGCCTCGAAGATCTGCCGGTGGAGGAGTTCCACGTCGCCGTCCTCGACGCGCAGCACCGGCTGGAGCGCGACGTCACCGTGACGCGCGGAATCCTCACGTCGTCGCTCGTGCATCCGCGCGAAGTCTTTCGCGAAGCGATCGCCGAGCGGGCGGCGGCCGTGATCCTCGTGCACAACCATCCGAGCGGGGATCCCACGCCGAGCGCGGATGACCGGCTCGTCACCGAGCAGCTGGTCGCGGCCGGCAAGCTGCTCGACATCCCGGTGCATGATCATGTGATCATCGGGCGCGGGCGGTACACGAGCTTTGCCGAGGCCGGACTGCTCTGACGGCGAACGAATGGTGCGCACTCTCCGTTCGTGGGTATTATTGCTGGGATGATACCTGCTCGGACCACAGCGGAGGGAGCACGGGCGTGACGTCGACGGCATTGCGCGAGATCATCCCCGATTGGTCGCTCGGCGAGGGCGCGAACGCGCGCCTCGACGCCGAGCTGCTCGCGCGCGCCTACCGGTTCAGCGAGATAGCGCATCGTGGCCAGACACGGAATTCGGGCGAGCCATACGTCACGCATTGCGTGGAAGTGGCGAAGATCCTCGCCGACCTGCAGCTCGATTCGGCGACGGTGGCGAGCGGGCTGATTCACGACGTCGTGGAAGACACCATCGTCAGCGTGGACGACGTGGAGCGCGAGTTCGGCAAGGAGATCGCCGGCATCGTCGATGGTCTCACGAAGATTGCCAAGCTGCCCAACAGTGGCTCCAAGCAGGACCGGCAGGTGGAGAGCTACCGCAAGCTGCTGCTCTCCATCGCCAAGGACGCCCGCGTCATCATCGTGAAGTTGGCCGACCGCCTCCACAACATGCGGACGCTCGACTTTCTGCCCGATGACAAGCAGCGGCGCATCGCGCAGGAAACGCGCGACCTGTACGCACCGCTCGCGCACCGGTTCGGCATGGCGAAGATCCGGTGGGAGCTGGAGGATCTCGCGTTCAAGCACCTCGAGCCGGACGAGTACAAGGCGCTGGCCAGGCAGGTCGCCCAGAAGCGGGGCGAGCGCGAGGCACTCATCGCGTCACTGCGGAATCCGCTCGAGCTGCAGCTCGCCAAATCCGGCATCAAGAACGTCGACGTCACCGGCCGGCCCAAGCACCTCTGGTCCATCTTCAAGAAGATGAAGCAGCGCGAGAAGCCGTACGAGGAGATCTTCGACCTCCTGGCGATCCGTGTGCTCGTGGACTCCGTGCCGGACTGCTACCACGCCCTCGGTGTGATCCACGATGGGTGGACGCCGGTGCAGGAGCGCATCAAGGATTACATCGCGCAGCCCAAATCGAACGGCTACCAGTCGCTGCACACGACCGTGTTCGGTCCGGGCCGGCAGCTGTACGAGATCCAGATCCGCACGAAGGAGATGCACCGGACCGCGGACTTCGGCATCGCCGCGCACTGGCTCTATAAGGAGGACGCCAAGAGCGCCGACGAGCTGGATCGCCAGCTCACCTGGTTTCGCCAGATCCTCGAGTTGCAGCTCGACGCCAAGACGCCGGACGAGTTTCTCGAGTTCCTCAAGCTCGATCTCTACGCCGACGAGATCTTCGTGTTCTCGCCGAAGGGCGACGTCCACCAGCTCCCCAAGAACGCCACGCCGATCGACTTCGCGTTCGCCGTGCACTCCGAGGTGGGGCTGCACTGCGCCGGTGCCAAGATCAATGGGCGCATCGCGCCGCTCTCCCGCGCCCTCCGCAATTCGGAGACGGTGGAGATCATCACCTCCACCATGGCGCGGCCCAGCCGCGACTGGCTCGCCCACGTCCGCACCGGGCGCGCTCGACACAAGATCCGCCAGTGGCTGCGGCATGAGGAGCACTCCTCGTCGATCAAGCTGGGCCAGGAGATCGTGGAGCGTGAGCTCAAGCGCCGTCGCCTCGCGCGTCCCGACGACGCGGCGCTCACCGCAGCGGCCACGGCGCTCGCCCTGGGCGACATCACGCACCTGTACGCCTCCATCGGCCAGGGCGACGTCAACATCGGGCAGGCCATCCGGCACCTCTTTCCCGACTACGTCGAGAAGGAGCAGACGAAGCCCACACTCGTCGAGCGACTCGTCGACCGCGTCCGCGGCACCAAGGGCGTCCGCATCCAGGGGGTGGACGGCCTCATGGTGCGGTATGCCCAATGCTGCCAGCCCGTTCCGGGCGACCCGGTCACGGGCTACGTCACGCGCGGCCGAGGCGTGAGCATCCATCGCGCCGACTGTCCGAACCTCCTGTTTCTCGCGCACGAGCCGGAACGGCGGCTGGAGATCGACTGGCAGGAAGCCGAGGGGGAGCGCTTCATCGTGCGGCTGGTGCTGGAGGGCAACGACCGGCGTGGATTGTACGCCGACGTGGCTGCTGCGGTGAGCGACATGGGCACCAACATCCGGAGCATGGAGCTCAAATCCACTGACGGACGCGCCTCGGGCGCCGTGCTCGTGGAGGTGGAGAACCTTGCCCATCTCCAGAAAATCATGAAGGCGGCGCGAAAGGTGAAGGGAATCACCGAGGTCGCGCGGCGGGAGAAGATCACCGACTAGGCGTCACGGTTCCACGGTGGTCGGTTCCCGGATGTTGCACGGTATCTCCCGAACACCTCCCGAAAACGTTAGCTTTCCGTATGCCTCCCCGCGCCAACTTTCTCCTGCAGGCCCCGTTCGAGCCGGCCGGCGACCAGCCCAAGGCCATCGCCGAACTGATGCAGGGGCTGGCGCGCGACGACCGATTCCAGGCGCTCCTCGGCGTGACCGGCTCGGGCAAGACGATGACGATGGCCAACGTCATCGCCCAGTACGGCAAGCCGACGCTGGTGCTCAGCCACAACAAGACCCTGGCAGCGCAGCTGTACGGCGAGATCAAGAGCTTCTTTCCGCAGAACGCGGTGGAGTACTTCATCTCGTATTATGACTACTACCAGCCGGAGGCGTACGTCCCCACGACGGACACCTACATCGAGAAGGATGCCTCGATCAACGAGGACATCGACCGGTTGCGGCTGCGGGCGACCTCCTCGCTGATGGAGCGGAACGACGTGATCATCGTCGCCACGGTGAGCGCCATCTACGGGCTCGGCGATCCGGTGTCGTACCGCGAGCAGATGGTCACCCTCACGCAGGGGCAGCGGGTCAATCGAGACGACATCCTGCGTTCGCTCGTCCGGATCCAGTACAACCGGAACGACGTCGCGTTCGAGCGCGGCACCTTCCGGGTGCGCGGGGACACGGTGGAGATCTTTCCCGCGTATGAGGAGCAGGGGGTGCGGGTGGAGCTGTGGGGCGACGAGGTGGAGCGGATCTCCAAGATCAACACCCTCACCGGGGAGACGATCACGACGCTGGAACGGGCCGCGATCTATCCGGCGAAGCACTTCGTCACGCAGCGTCCCACCCTCGAGCGGGCGGTGAAGCTGATCCGCGAAGAGCTCGTCGGGCGGTTGACGGAGATGCGCACCAACGGCCGGCTGCTCGAAGCGCAGCGTCTGGAAAGCCGGACGAACTTCGACATCGAGATGATGCTCGAGATCGGCACCTGTGCCGGAATCGAGAACTACTCGCGGCACCTGTCCGGACGCGAAACCGGCGAGCGTCCGGCCTGCCTGATCGACTACTTCCCCGATGATTTTCTCGTCGTCGTGGACGAGTCACATGTCACCCTGCCGCAGATCGGTGGCATGTTCAACGGCGATCGGGCGCGCAAGCTCACCCTGGTGGACTACGGGTTCCGTCTGCCCAGCGCCCTGGATAACCGGCCGCTGATGTTCGACGAGTTCCTCTCGCTCACCCCACGCGCCGTCTTCGTCTCCGCCACGCCGGGAGAGCTGGAGCTGCGGCTGTCGGAAGGGGTCGTCGTGGAGCAGATCATCCGGCCCACCGGATTGATCGATCCCGAGATCGAAGTGCGCTCGGTGCGCGGGCAGGTGGATGACCTGCTGGGCGAGATCCGGAAGCGCGCCGCGATCGGCGAGCGCGTGCTGGTCACGACGCTCACCAAGCGCATGTCCGAGGATCTGACGGACTATCTGCAGCAGGTCGGCGTGCGCGTGCGCTACATGCACTCCGACATCGACGCCATCGAGCGGATGGAGATCGTGCGGGGGCTGCGACTCGGCGACTTCGACGTGCTCATCGGCATCAACCTGCTCCGGGAGGGGCTCGACATGCCGGAGGTGTCGCTCGTCGCGATCCTCGACGCCGATCAGGAGGGTTTTCTGCGCTCCGACCGTTCGCTCATCCAGACCGTGGGCCGGGCGGCGCGCCACATCAACGGCCGCGCGATCTTCTACGCGGATCGCATCACCGGCTCGATGCAGCGGTGCATGGACGAGACGCTGCGCCGTCGAGCGATCCAGACGGCGCACAACCTGGAGCATGGGATCACGCCGACCTCGGTGTCGAAGAGCATCGATCAGGTGCGATTCATCACGCGCGTGGCCGACGCGCGGATGGAGAAGGGAGACGACAAGCCGAAGCGGGGCCGCAAGGTTGCGGAGGCGGCATCGCCCGCGTACGACCTCGTGGACCCCGACACGCTGCTGACGATGCTGGAGACGCAGATGAAGGCGGCGGCGACGGCCCTCGACTTCGAGGCGGCGGCGCGGCTGCGCGATCAGATCTTCGAGGTGAAGGCCCGCGTCGGCGCCTCCGCGGGAGCGGGCAACACGGCCGCCCACTCCGGCAGCTCCGGGGCCGGCACCGGAGTGGGAGGACGTCGATGACGCCTGGCCGACCGGACGACGCGCCAGCGCATCCGCCGCTCGTTCCCCCGCTCGCCGAGCACGGGGCGCTGGCGATGAACGAGGCCGAGTTGCGCGACTGGGGGTTCCGGTTCGGCAAGGCGTCGCACCCGCCGTTGCTGGTCTCCATCAGGGGTGAGGTTGGCGCGGGTAAAACGACGCTCGTGCAGGCGATCTGCGCCGGGTACGGGGTCGCCGGCGAGGTCACCAGTCCCACCTTCGCCCTCGTCCATGAGTACGAGGGGCGGTTGTCGCCAGTCACGCATCTGGATCTCTACCGACTCGATGCGCCGCATCAGCTCGACGCGATCGGGTGGGATGAAATTCTGCACGCGCGAGCGATCGTGCTGGTGGAATGGCCCGAGCGGGCGGGCGAGCGGCTGCCGGGTGGCCACGTCACCCTGTCGCTGCAGCACCTGCCTGACGATCACGCCCGGCGCCTCCTCTACGCGGGATGGCAGGCATGATCACGCTCGTGCTGGAGTCGTCCACGTATGCGGGCAGCGTGGCGCTGTTGGACGACGGGCGCGTTGCCTCCGAGCGAACGGTGGCGATGCGAGGGCGCGAGCACGAAGCGCTGATGCCCGCCGTCGCGGCTGTCTTCGATGACGTCTCCCGATCTCCCCTGGAAATTGGCCGAGTGGTCTGCGGAGCCGGCCCCGGCGCCTTCACGAGCTTGCGTATCGCCGGTGGAATCGCGAAAGGCATCGCGCTGGCCGTCGGCGTTCCGCTCATACCCCTGTCGTCGCTCGCGCTGATCGTGGCGTCGCTTCATCCGCTCGTGCCTGGTCGCTATCTGGCCTCGCTCGACGCGATGCGGGGCGAGCATTACACGCAGCTCGTCATCGTGTCGGCGGCGGCGGAGATCTCCGTCGAGGGGAACGTCAGCCTCGTCTCCTCGGATGCCGTGGACGGAGCGGCCGCCGGGCTCGAGGCACGTGCTGTCGGTCCTGGCCGCACGTCGGGCAATGCGGCGGACCCTCACGCACGCGGCGCGAGCCTGCTCACAAATATGATAGACGCGACCGCGGCTGCCGATCTGTCGGCCTGGGAGCCGGTGTATGGCCGACTGGCGGAGGCGCAGGTGCGATGGGAGGCGGAGCACGGCCGGGTACTCGACGTACGATGACGGTGGACGAGGCGCAGCTGGTGCGCGTCCGACGGGCGACTGCGGGCGACCTGGCGGCCGTCGCGGCGATCGAGCGCCAATGTTTCGCGGATCCCTGGACCGAGCAGGGGTTTGCCTCGTCGCTCGCGCTGCCGCAGGCCAGGTTCCTGCTGGCGGAGGAGGTGGCGAGATCGAGTGCGCCCGGCGAGCCTGGCGGAGCAGTCCTCGTCGGCTATGTTGTGGCGCTCGTCGTCGGGGACGAGGCCGAGGTGGCCGATCTCGCCGTCGCTCCGTCGGCTCGGCGGCGTGGCATCGCGGGCATGCTGCTGGACCGATTCATCGCTGAGGCAGTGGAGTCCGGAGTAGCGAGGCTCTTTCTCGAAGTGCGGGAAGGCAATGCGGCGGCCCGCCGGCTGTACGAATCGCGGATGTTCAGCGAGGTCGGGCGTCGGCGCGGTTACTACAATGGGCCACGGGAAGACGCGCTGGTCCTTCGGCGCGATTCCTTGCCCACATGATGTGAAGTGTTACGTGAGGTGCATGTTGCAAGCCGATGTGAAGTAAGCTTTAAACGTTTTGCGGACGTGAGCAACACTTTGGTTGCATCACCACTGGACTTTGTCCTTAGCGTGTGGGCGAGGCACTGACATCTCGCCCTGGAGGAGTGTATGAGCCGCAGCTTGAACAAGGTGACGCTGATTGGAAACCTCGGCAACGATCCCGAGGTACGCGCGACGACCGGTGGCAACCGCGTAGCGACCTTCTCGCTCGCCACGAGCCGGTCGTGGAACGACGCCGCCGGTGCGAAGCAGGAGAAGACCGAATGGCACCGCTGCGTGGTGTGGAACACCAAGAACTCGCAGCTCCCCGACATCGTCGAGAAGTACGTGAAGAAGGGGGACAAGCTGTACGTCGAGGGCCGTATCGAGTACCGCCAGTGGCAGGACAAGGAGAACCAGACGCGCTACTCCACCGAGATCAACGTTCGCGAGCTGATCATGCTTGGCGGGGGGTCGGGTGGTGGGGGAGGCGGTCCGCGCGGCGGCGACGTCGAGAGCGAGGCGGGCAGCAGCGGACGTCCGCGGTCGCCGTCGGCCACCAAGGCCAAGGCCGGTGGGGGCGGGGACGACTTCGAGGATTTCCCTGGCGCGCTGGCGGACGAGGACGACGATCTGCCGTTCTGACCTGGCTCCGCGATGTGGAGATGTGCGATGGTGGCGATCGCACGGGGCGGAGCGCCAGCTCCGCCTTTCATGTTTCGAGAGACGCCGTAGCGCGTCCTCGGTGTCATTCGTCACAGTCGTGTCGCCGGCCGTCCGGTACCATTCTCGCGGCCGGCCGGTTTCTCATCCGGCGGCTAGTCGTCATCTCCACAGCCTCGTCGCCGCCGGCAGGGCGGTCGCCAACTCTCCTGCGCCTTGTCCATCGGCGCTACAGCCCCAGAGCGCGTGAAGATCCTCCCACTCCGCTGGTCGTTCGCCGCCGTCGCCATGCTCTCGGTTCCCGCCCAGCCGGCGCGTGCGCAGGAGCTGCGCACCGAGCCGCAAGCGACGCACGTGGTCAAGCCAGGCGATACGCTGTGGGATCTCGCGGCGAAGTTCCTCGGTGACGCCTACCTCTGGCCCGAGATCTATCGGCTCAACACCGACCAGATCGACGATCCGCACTGGATCTACCCGGGCGAGGTCCTGCGACTGCCGGGTAGCGGACCCGCCGTCGCAGTCGGCGCGCCGGCCGCGCGCAGCGGCCCTCGTCCGTCGGTGTTCGCGTCGGCGTCCGCGGTCGCCGTCCGTCCAGCGGCGGCGCGCCGAGTCGTGCCGCCACGCGTGCCGCTCGGCGACGTGCTGCGCGCGCCCTATTTCGAGCGTGAGCCCGGGCCCAGCGGATCGGGGCGCCTCATGTTCGGGGCAGACCTCCCCGGCAGCGCGCGCCGGCGCAGCGAAACCAACTTCCAGCTGTACGACCGCGTCCTGATGGTGCCGCCCACCGGGCGGATGGCGCTGGAGGGCGAGCGGTTCATGGCGTACGAGGTGGGCCCCTCGATTCAGGACGTCGGTACCGTGGTGATTCCGACGGCTGTGCTCCAGGTGGTGCGCGCCGCACGCAACGGAGAGGCCGCCACGGTGGAAGTGCGCGAGCTGTTCGGCATGCTCAATGGTGGGTCGCGCGTCGTTCCCGTGGACACGACGGGTGCGGGCGCACGGGCGGTCCCGGTCGCCGTCGCCCTTGGCGCAGGGCAGGCGGGCAGGATCCGCTCGATTCATCGGACGACCGAGCTGCCATCGCTCGATTACTTCGTGCTCACGGACCTCAGCGCGGCGCGCGGAATGCGGATCGGCGATGAAGTCCAGATCTTTCACCCACGCGAAGCGCTCGCGGGCGACGATCGCAACCCCGCGCTGCCCGAGGTCATCATCGCGACGGGGCAGATCGTGCGCGTCACGCCGTACGGCAGCACGGCGCGCGTCACGTCGCAGCAGCAGCCGGCGATCCGTGTCGGCGAGGGAGTTCGCGTCGTGGCGCGCATGCCCTGAATCGTGCCGCATGCGCAGCGTCGCCATGACGGCACGCCTGCTCGGTCGTTAGATTAGGGCGACGGAAATGACAGCGATCGCCCAGTTTGTTGCCATCACCTGCTACATCGGCGCCGCGGCACTCGCCGCGACGCCGTTCGCGCGTCCGGTGGGAGCTCCGGTGCGCGGTGTGGCCGCGCTCCTTGCCGCGGGTCTACTCTCGCACTCGGCGGGGCTGTTCGCCTATTCCCAGCGAGTGGGCCAGCTGCCGCTCACCGGATTGGGTCCGTCGCTCTCGTTTGCCGGATTCCTGCTCGCGGCCACGCTGCTGGCGGTGGAGGTCTCGGCACGCGACGTGAGCCTCACGCTCGTCGCGGCGCCCCTGGCGGCGATCGCCACGATCGCGTCGAACCTGGTGGGACTCACGCCGGGCGTCGAGCCGGCGGGCGCACGGGGAGCCTGGCTCATCGCGCACATCGCCCTCAGCTTCGTCGGTATCGCGGCGTTCGGCACGGCCGCCGCCGCCGGCGTGATGTATCTCATCGAGCGCCGCGAGCTCAAATCGCGGCGCTTCGGGGCCATCTATCGCTTCTTTCCCCCATTGGCCACGCTTGACCGCGTCAACCACGTCGCCGCGATCGCCGGTTGGCTGGCGCTCACGCTCGGCGTCGTGCTCGCCGTGAGCTACTCCATCGCCTACGGCAACTTCGTCATGGCCAAGACCGTCTGGGCACTCGCGGCCTGGCTGGCCGCGTCTGGAATCGCCGTGGGCCGAGTCGTCGGCGGCTGGCAGGCGCGCCGTGCGGCACTGTATTCCGCCGTGAGCTTCGCCGCAGTGATCGTCCTGTACGTCGCGCTGCGCGTGGCGGAGTCGAACGGTGGAGGGCGCTTCCTGTGAGCGGACTGCCCCTGCTGGTGGAGGCGAGCGGCTTGCGCGCCCTGGTCGTGGGCGGCGGTGGCGTGGCGACGCGCAAGGCGCGCACGCTCGCCGAGGCGGGGGCGGTGGTCCGGGTGATCGCGCTACGCGTGCTGCCCGACATGCTGACCCTGACGGCGGCGTACGGCATGCACGTCGCCGAGCGGGCGTATCGGTCAGGCGACGTGAGCGACGCGCAGCTGGTCGTCGCCGCCACCGACGATCGTGCCGTGAACGCGGCGGTTGCGGCCGACGCGCATGCCGCGCATCGCCTCGTCAACGTGGCGGACGCTCCAGAAGAGGGCGCCTTCATGACGATGGCGACGCATCGGCGTGGGAATCTCGTCATCGCCGTCAGCGCCTCGGGGGTGCCGGGCGCCGCGTCCCGGGTTCGCGACGCGATTGGCGAGCGATTCGATGGACGGTACGAGCACGCGCTGGAGTTGCTCGGCACGCTGCGTCGCGAGTTGCTCGGCGCGCGGCGGGGCGACGAGTGGCGCCGTATCGGCGCCGACGTGATCGATGAGGCATTCTGTACCTCGGTGGAGAACGGGACGCTGCCCACGAGGCTCGACGCATGTCGGTGATCGTGCTCGGCGTGAGCCATCACGGCGCGCCGCTGGAGGTGCGCGAGCGCCTTGCCTTCCGGACCGCCGAGGTGATGCCGGCATTGGAGCACATGCGGACCGAGGCGGGAGCCAGCGAAGGCGTGCTCCTCTCCACCTGCAATCGCACCGAGCTGTATCTGGTCGGCGGGGACGACGAGCTGGCGACACGCGGCTGGGCGCTGCTGACCGAGCGGCTCGGCGGCGATGCAAGCGGGTATGGCTACGTGCGGCGGGACCGTGACGCCGCGTCGCACCTCTTCCGCGTCGCCTCCGGCATGGACTCCATGGTGATCGGCGAGGCGCAGATCCACGGGCAGGTGCGCGATGCATGGGAGACGAGCCGTCCGGCGTCGGGCGCACTGCTCAACCGCCTGTTCCAGAGCGCGCTACTGGTGGGCGGTCGCGTGCGGAGCGAAACGACGCTCGGCCACGGCGCGCTGAGCGTCAGCTCGGCGGCCGTACAACTGGCGAAGAAGATCTTCGGCGGTCTGGCCGGACGCCGTGCCATGGTCCTCGGGGCCGGCGAGATGGCGGAGCTGGCGCTCGCCTCGCTGCAGCAGGAGGGCGTCCGCGCCGCCGTCGTCGCGAACCGGACCTTCGAGCGCGCCGTGACCCTCGCCGCGCAGTACGGCGCGACGGCCGTGCACTACGAGGACGCGTGGGACGCGCTCGCGGACGTGGATCTCCTCCTCTGCTCCACGGCCGCGCCGCGTCCCGTCGTGAGCGCCGAGCGCGTGCGGACGGCCGTCGCACGCCGCGGCCACCGTCCGCTCTGCATCCTCGATATCGCCCTCCCGCGCGATGTCGATCCGGCCGTGGCCGCGCTCGACAATGTCTTTCTCTACGATCTCGACGATCTGCAGGCCGTGGTCAAGTCGAACCTGGAACGTCGTCACGGCGAGCTCCCCGCCGCGGAGCGCGTGATCGCCGAGGAAGTGGAAAAGTACTGGCAGTGGGTAGCGGGACTCGCGGCCGTACCCGTGCTCACGCAGTTCCGAGCGGAGATGAACCGCGTGCGCGAGCGCGAGCTCGCGGCGGCGATCCGGCGCATGGATGATCTCACTCCCGAGCAGCGCGCCTCGATGGAGCAGTTCTCGCTGTCGCTGATGAACAAGTTCCTGCACGAGCCGTCGGTCCGCCTGCGCGCGGCGGCGGCCAATGGCCGGGGGCTGGGCGTGGTGGATGCGGCGCGCTATCTCTTCGCCCTCGATGCACCGGAGGCCGGCGCCGGCCAGGCGCCGCCTGTGGACGCGGCGTCCGACACGCCCGGACCGACACCATGAGCACCGTCCTCATCACGGGAGGGGCGGGCTTCATCGGCTCGCACGTCTCCGAGCGCTTTCTGGCCGAAGGATGGGCGGTGCACGTCGTGGATGACTTGAGCACCGGCAAGCGCGAGAACGTGGCAGCCGGCGCCACGCTGCATGAGCTCGACATCGTCGATCCCGCCTGCGCACGGCTCGTCGCCGCGCTGGCGCCAACCGTCCTCGTGCACCTTGCCGCGCAGATGGATGTCCGCAAGAGCGTCGCCGAACCGGTGTTCGACGCGCGGACGAACATCATCGGCACGCTCACTCTGCTGGAGGCGGTGCGACACGAGTCTCGCGCCACTCGTGTGGTGTTCGCGTCCACGGGCGGCGTGATCTACGGAGACTACACGCGCCCGCCCAACGTCGAGACCTTCGCCAAGGATCCGGAGTCTCCATATGCCATCGCCAAGCTCAGCGCTGAACACTATCTCGCGTACTACGGCCGCGTGCATGGCGTGGAGGCGGTGTCCCTGCGCTTCGGCAACGTGTATGGGCCCCGCCAGGATCCACACGGGGAAGCGGGCGTGGTCGCGATCTTCTGCGGCAACATTCTCGACGGACGGCCGCTGACCATCTTCGGCGACGGCCAGCAGACGCGCGATTACGTCTACGTCACCGACGTGGTCGACGCCACGTGGGCCGCATCCACGCGCGCGCTGCCTCCGGTGGCGCTCGTGGATGCCCGATCGTTCAACGTCGGCACGGGAATCGGCACGCCCGTGCTCGCCATTGCCGAATCGCTGATGCGAGCGGCCGGCCGGCCGGCCGCGATCGCTCACGCGGCCGAGCGACCCGGCGAGCAGCGACACTCGTTCGTGCATGTCGGCAAGGCGGAGCGCCTGCTCGGCTGGCGTCCCAGCGTCGCGCTCGAGGAGGGCCTGCCGCTCACCTACGCCTGGTTCGCCTCGCGTCACGCGGCGCAGGCTCCACTCTCCAGCACCCTCGGCGCATGATGCTTGTCCAGGCGGGCAGCGCGGTTCCCACATCGGCCACGGATCTCATCGTTCACTCCAGTACGGCCACGCAGGTCGTGCTGGCCATCCTGGTCGTACTCTCGCTCGTGAGCTGGGCGATCATGATCGGCGTGGGGCGGGAGATCTCCCGTTCGTTGAGGACGGCCACGAGCTTCGCACGCGAG
Source organism: Gemmatimonadaceae bacterium (assembly GCA_046598315.1). Lineage (GTDB taxonomy): Bacteria > Gemmatimonadota > Gemmatimonadetes > Gemmatimonadales > Gemmatimonadaceae > AG11. The sequence goes on along the minus strand of JBKJIY010000015.1, from coordinate 31,008 downwards.
GTGGAGCAGGGGGCGCGCATCGCGGCCGCGGGCGAGTCGGCCAGGCATGCCTCGCCCAATGCGGCCCAGCGGGTGCTGCTGCGCGCGTTGGCCTTTGTCGGCGACCACAATGGGAGCGGAGGGCCGCCCGCCCAGCTGTTCGACTCCGCGCCGGCGCCGCTCTCTCCTGCCGCCGCCGCCTCGCGCGTGGAGACGCTGCGGCTCGTCCTCGACGCGGAGTCGCTGCAGGAACGTGACCGCCTCGGACGGTTTCTCCCCTGGCTGGCGACGGTCGGGTCGGCAAGCCCGCTCATCGGTCTCCTGGGCACCGTGCTCGGCGTAATCAGCGCCTTCGTCGGTATCGCGACGAGTGGCTCGGGAAATCTCGCCGCGGTGGCGCCGGGCGTCGCCGAGGCGCTCGTGGCGACCGCGGCGGCGCTTGCCGTCGCCATTCCCGCCACCTTCGGCTACAACATTCTCGCGAACCGGCTCAATCGGCTCGACAACCTGCTCGAGGGGTTCGGCACCACGGTGATCGCGATGCTCGTGCGCGAAGGACGCGTGTAGCGTGAGCCGCCGCCGGCGCCGCGAGCTCCCGCTCAACGCCGAGATCAACGTCGTGAGCCTCATCGACGTGATGCTGCTGCTGCTCGTCATCTTCATGATCACCGCCCCGATGATGCAGGGCGGCGTGGACGTCGCCTTGCCCAGAGCGGACGCGAAGGCGCTCGAGCCCAAGAGCGGGCTCGTCGTGTCGGTGGACCGGACCGGCGCCATCTATGTGGACGAGACGCGCATGACGCTCGGCGAGTTTCGCGCTGCGTTCCGCTCCCTGGCCGGAACGCGCGGGAGTGCCGGCGTGTACCTGCGCGGCGATGCCAACGTCCCCTACGGTGTCGTGACACAGGTGCTGGCCATCATGCGCTCGTCAGGCGTGGGCGATGTGGGGCTGGTGACGGAACCGGAAACTCCACCGTGACGTCGGTGCTCGCGCCCGGCGCGCTGTCGCTGCGATTGCCCATCGTCGCGTCCACGCTGCTGCATGTGGCCGGCGTCGCCGCCGTCCTGCTGGCGCGCGGTGCTCCCCTCGCGCCTGTTGCGCCGACCTACCGCGTGACTCTCATCGCGGCGCCGCCGGGGGAGCGCCGGATTGGCGTCGTCGGACCCGCGCCGGTCACGGCCCCTCTCGTCGCGGCGGCGCCCGCGGCGGCCCCGGTGGCGAGCACGACGCCTGTCCCCGAGAAGTCGCCAGGCGCGCGCCTGCCTGCGCCGGCAACGAAGCGGGCGACACCGAACGCGGCCGCCGGTGGCGCGCGACCCGCGGCCAAGGGTGCGTCGGGCGAGCCTGCCTCCCCCATGGCGGGTGGTGGTCCCGTGGGTGGCCAGGGCGCCGACGTGGCCAACGTGAAGGTCGAGGGGATCGAGTTCCCGTTTCCCGGGTACCTCGACAACGTCGTGCGTCAGATCGCGCTGCGCTTCAAGCCATCGCGCCCCGGCGCGCTGCGTGCCGACGTGGCGTTCATGCTTCGCCGGGACGGGAGTATCGCCGGACTGCGTCTCACGACGCGCTCCGGGGTGTACGCCTTCGACACGGAGGCGATGGGTGCGGTCGAAGCCGCTGCCCAGGCGCGGGCGTTCGGTCCACTGCCACAAGGGTTCCCCGACGATGTGCTGCCCGTGATGTTCAGCTTCGACCCGCGACTGCTGCGCTGAATGCCACTCAACTTCGTCTCGCGCGTGGTTGCCGCGCTGCTCGTGACCGCCGTCCCGCTTGCCGCGCAGGACTCCATTCCGCGCGGGGTGCGCATCGGCCTGTCGTACGATGCGGGCACGCGGCCCGGCGTCGTCGTGCTGCCCGTGAGCGGAGAGGGGAGCGACTCGATTCGTGCCATGGTGCAGCGGGATCTGGACTACGGCGACCGGGTCACCGTCATCGCCCTCGACACGCGCAACGCCGCGCTGCCGGGCGGGCCCAATTGGCCCCTGCTGGCACGGCTCGGTGCCGCCGCCGCCGTGCAGATCACGCCGACGCCAACCGGGCTGCATCTCGCGGTCTACGACGTACGGAAGCGGGAGACAGCGCTGATCCGGGAGTACGCCGCGCCGCCGATGGCCGAGACGCGCGCTTGGCGCGCCACGGTGCACGCGCTGGCGGACGATCTCGAGGAGAGTTTCACGGGTACGCGCGGGATCGCGCGCACGCGCATCGTGTTCGAGCAGGGTCGGCGCCTCTGGCTCGTGGACAGCGATGGCGAGCAGGCCACGCCGCTCACGGAGCCAGGGAGTCCCATTGGTGCGGCCTGGTCTCCGGACGGGCGCACGCTCACCTATTCCACCTACGTGCCCGCGCGCGTCGTCGTGCACGACCTCGCGTCCGGCCGCGTGCGGACGCTCGTCGGTGGAGGTGGCGTGTACATTTCCCCCGTCTTCAGTCCGGATGGCGGCTCGGTCGTGTACGCGCACGGTGTCGATGATGGGGTCGATCTGTACACGGTGGCCCTGGCGGGAGGCATGGGGCGGCGTCTGTCGGTCGGTCGGGGAAGCGACAACCTGTCTCCGACGTTCAGTCCCGATGGGCGCCGCATCGCTTTCACCTCTGGACGAGCCGGCCATCCCGAGATCTATACGATGGATGCGGACGGCACGAACGTGGACCTGCTCACGCCGCTCGCGGTCGGAGAGGGGGCCTATCGAGCCGGTCCGGACTGGTCGCCTGATGGACGGCTCGTCGCCTTTCAGTCGCGCATCGGCGGTAGCTTTCAACTGCTGACGGTCAACCTGCGCGATCGTGGACTGCGTCAGCTCACGAGCGACGGGCGCAACGAGGACGCGTCCTGGGCGCCCGACGGTCGGCATGTCGTCTTCGTCTCCAACCGGAGCGGTGTGAAACAGCTCTGGATCCTCGACGTCGAAACCGGACGCACCCGGCAGCTGACGCGGGGAGCGCCGGTGCGATTGCCGGCGTGGTCTCCACGACTTTCCGCCAACTGACGTGTTCAATTCGGGACCGTCGTCACCACCAATCTGGAGCGCTGCATGATCCGTCGTCCCGCGACGCCACTCGTTCTTGCAATCCTGTCGGTCGTCGCGCTCGTCGGCTGTCGGAAAAAGCCCGCGGCCGCGCCGGAGCCGACGGCCGCGAGCGCGCCGGCCTCCGACCCGCGCGCCGCCCAGCGCCGTGCCGACTCCACGGCCGCGGCCGACCGACGTACCGACTCGCTCGCGTCTGCCGAGTCCGCGCGTCGCGCCGCCGGAGAACGTGCCATGGCCGAGGTCGCCGCGCGTCTCGCGCAGCCGATCTACTTCGATTACGATCGCGATCAGCTTCGCGACGACGCGCGCGCCGTCCTCGACGCGAAGATTCCCCTGTTGCTCGCGAATGCGTCGGTGACGCTCGTGATCACGGGGCATACCGACGAGCGCGGCACGGCCGAATACAATCTCGCGCTCGGCCAGCGTCGTGCCGCGCAGGTGAAGCGCTACCTCGTGGGCCGGGGCATCCCCGATGCACGTCTCACCACCCAGAGCCTCGGCGACTCGCAGCCGGCCGCGGCCGCGGCGGACGAGGCGTCCTACCAGCAGAACCGGCGCGCCGAGTTCGAGGCCCAGGGGGTGGATGGCGCCCTGCGGAGTCCAGGGAGATGAGCGTGCGCCGCTGGGGCGCGCTCGTCGGGCTCGCGCTGTTGAACGGCTGTCTGGCGAGCAAGGGGGACGTGGCGTTGCTGCAGAGCGATGTGCGCTCGCTGCGCGACCTGTCCGTTCGTGCCGATTCCCTGCGCATGGCGCAGATCGACGAGGTGCTGGCGCAGGTGGCGCGTGCCAACGACTCGGTGCGAGCGGTAAGCGGCCGGCTGACGAAGATGCAGGGCGACGTGGCCAGCGATCATTACGAGATGGGTCGTCAGATTCTCCAGATCCAGGAGCTGAGCGGGCAGAGCCAGCGGCGGCTGCAGGAGTTGCGCGCGTCGCTCGAGGAGCGCAGCCAGGAGCCGGCGTCTGCCGCGGTCCAGGGCGACTCGTCACGTCCCGCGCCGGCCGGGCCCGGTCCGGCGCAGCTCTTTCAGAGCTCGCGCGATCAGCTCCGGCGAGGGAGCTTCGCCACGGCGCGAGGCGGCTTCGAGGAACTGTTGCGCGTCTATCCGTCGTCGGAAGACGCGCCGCAGGCGATGGTGTACATCGGCGAGACGTACGCCGCCGAGCGGAACCAGGTCGCGGCGGATTCCGTGTATGGGCTCGTGGTGCAGCGGTATCCCAGGGCGCCCGCGGCGGCAACGGCCCTGTACAAGCGCGCCCTGTCGATGAAGGCGGGCGGACGGACGGTGCCCGCGCGGGCTGCCTTCGAGCGTGTCGTCCGCGATTTTCCCAGCTCGGACGAGGCGATGCTCGCCCGCGAGCAGCTCAAGACGCTGGCCAGGTAGGGCGTGAAGTCATGGACGTCCCGGCGTGGGCAGTGACACCAGTCGGCGAAGGATCGGCGTGACGGCGCTACGCATCGTCGGGCTGTCACTGGCGCTGCTCTGCGGCGTGACCGCGGTCGCGGCCGCGCAGGTGCGCCGGCCGACGATGCCGACGCCCGGGCAGCGTAGCGGCGGCGCACGCGACACGGTTCGCGCCGGCCGCGACTCCCTCGGTGCGCGCGATACGCTCGCCGTGGCCGACAGCCTGGCCGAGGCTCGCTTCGCCGACCCCGACAGCACCATGCGTCGACTGCTCGCGCTCCCCGACTACAGCATCACCCGGTATCAGGGCGAGGAGGTGACGTTCGACGTCGCCACGCGCGGGCTGGTGCTCGAGCGGAGCGCCATGGTGCAGCGCGATTCCCAGCTCGTCAAGTCCGACACGATCTTCTACAGCGGCGCCGGCAGCACCATTCGTGTGGGCACCGTGGCGGGCGGGCGCAACGTCTTCGTCACGCCCGGCAATGCGCCGCTCGTCAGTGCCGGTCCGGCGACGTACGACCTCGTGAGCAACCGCGCTTCGATCTCGCAGGTGCGGACGTCGCTCGAGCAGAGCGGCCAGGTGCTCGTCGTGAGCGGCGAGCGTGGCGTGGCGGTGCTGCCGCGTGATTCGACCGGGCTGAACAGCGCCACGTTCTACCTGCGCAACGGCACGGTGACGGCCTGCACCGACTCGATTCCCGATTATTTCTTCAAGGCGAAGGAGATCAAGAAAGCGGGCTCGTTCGTCGTGGCTCGCCCCGCGGTGCTGTACATCGGCGATGTGCCCGTCTTCTGGCTCCCCTTCCTCTTCCAGGACACGCGCAGTGGGCGGCGAAGCGGCATCCTGCCGCCGAACGTGGGCATCAGCGACTTTGTCCGCAACAGCAATTCCTACCGCCGCAACGTGGAAGGACTTGGCTACTATTTCGCGATCAACGACTTCCTCGACGCGCAGGCCTTCGTCGACTGGCGGAGCTCGTCGGGGCAGAGCACGCTCGGCGACCCGGGGTTCATCCGGTACAACGGCGAAGTGCGCTATCGGTGGCTCGACCGGTTCGTCACCGGCAATCTCGCGCTGAGCCAGACCGCGCAGGAGTCGTCCAGCAACACCGCGGTCAGCTGGGGGCACCAGCAGAACTTCACCCGCAACAGCTCGTTGACGACCAACGTCAACTACGTCACCAGCACGCAGCTACAGCGGCAGACGACCGTCAATCCCTATTCGGCGCTGTCCACCATCAGCTCGCAGGCCAACTACCAGCAGAAGGTCGGGCCGGCGCAGTTCAGCATCGGCGGCACCCAGAAGCAGTATCCCGGACGTACGCAGCGCGACCTCGGTTTTCCCACGGTGAGCCTCACCACCAGCGCGCTGAATCTGGCGAGCTGGCTCTCCTGGACGCCGAGCGTGAGCTACAGCTCCACGAAGAGCTACGGCATCGACCAGCCCTCCGCGCTGGGGCTGCTGTTTCGCGCCGGGCGCAACGATGCGTCCCGCGACACGATCTTCACCGATACGCTGAGCCGGAACGCGTTCACCAGCGCGTTCAGCTTCGATTCACCCATCCGGATCTTCGGCTACGACATCGGCAACCGTGTGTCGCTCAACTCGGCGAGGAACGACTTTCCGGAGCGCGCGATCGTCAGCGACGTGAACACGGGGATCCAGACCGAGCGCATCTACGGGTCCACCTATCACACCGATCTGGACTGGACACCGTCGTTCACCCTCCCGCCGCTCGCCCGCAACAACTTCAATCTCACTCCGACGGTCTCGCTGGCGAACGCGGACGGTGGCGCATTCGCCATTCGCAACGAACGGACCGGCGGGCGCTGGGTGCAGCAGAAGAAGCGCCTCACGTTCGGCGTGTCGGCGTCGCCCACGCTGTTCGGCCTGTTCGGCGGCTTCGGTCCCTTCGCGCGCCTGCGGCATTCGATCACGCCGGTCTTCGGGTACACCTACGCGCCCGGCTTCGAGCCCGACACCGCGTTCCTTGCGGCGCTGGGCCGGACGAGGGTCGGGTATCTGGGGGGCCTGCCGCAGAACGCATTGAACTTCCAGCTCTCCACCAACGTGGAAGCCAAGTCGCGGGCGCGGAACGATTCCAACCCGGAGGCAGGCGACAAGCTCAAGCTGATCTCGCTCAACTTCACCGGTTTGAACTACGACTTCGAGCGGATCAAGTTCGCGCGCCAGAACAAGAACATGGAGTGGTGGCGCGGGCTGACCACCGAGCGGTTTGGTTACACGCTCCGTTCCGACCTGCTCCCCGGCATGGACGTCGGCGTGGACTACTCGCTCTTCGAAGGATCCACGTTGAGCGACACGGCGCGCTTCAGCCCGTACCGCGAGCGCGTCACGGGCAGCTTCTCCTTCAGCAATTCGGCCAACCCGTTCGCCGTGTTCGCGCGGCTGTTCGGCCGTGCCGTGCCCGCCAGCGCCGCGAATACCGACCGTCTCAACCCCTCCGTGGACGACCGCTACGCCCGCCAGATCGCGTCGCAGCCGGTCGCTGGGCGCGCCTCGCGCAGCGCGGCGTTCCTGCCCAACGCCACCGAGGGCTGGCAGGCCTCGTTCAGCTTCACGGCGGCGCGGCAGCGGCCGCCGACGCCAGGCTCACGGAACGTCGTCGCGTTCGACCCCACCGTGCGCTGCACGCAGTTCGACACGCCGCTGCTGCGCGCCGCCTTCGACAACTGCGTGGCCAATGCCCGCACCAACCCCTCGCCGGAGACGCCGATCACCTCCTCGGTGATCGGGGCGCCGATCTACCTCACCCCGCCCACGACGTCGCTCGCCAGCAACCTCAGTCTCAATCTGACGCAATTCTGGGCCGCGACCTGGCAGACGCAGTACGACTTCGTGCAGAAGAACTTCGCCAGCCAGATCGTGTCCCTGCAACGCGATCTGCACGACTGGCGCGCCATCTTCGCGTTCACCCAGTCGGCGAACGGGAGCTTCGCCTTCAACTTTCTCATCTCGCTGAAGGCCGAGCCGGCGCTGAAGTTCGATTATCACAAGTCCACGTATCGCAACGAGGGATTCAGCGGGACGCCCGGTCGCTAGCGCGCGACGGCCGTCGAGCCGCCGCGCCGGCGCCGTGGTCGCGCTCCATCGGCCGCTTCCCGCCGTGCCCCGCTTGAATTGTGGGCTCGCGCGACAGACATTGCGCGGATGACATCCCCGGTGGTGCTGGACGGACACTCGCTCACGCTCGATGACGTCGTTGCGGTCGCCGTCGACCGCGTGCCGGTGGAGCTCTCCCGTCACGCGCGGGCGCGGATGGAGCGCGCGAACGCCGTGGTGCAGACGCTGGTAGCCAGCGGGGCCGTGGCGTACGGCGTGACCACCGGCTTCGGCAAGCTGTCCGACGTCGCGATCCCCCACGACCGTCTCGACGAGCTGCAGGTCAATCTCGTGCGCAGCCACGCGGCGGGTGTCGGGCCGCTGCTGCCGGAGCGCGAGGTGCGCGCCATGATGCTGCTTCGGGCCAACTGCATTGCGAAGGGTTTCTCCGGCGCCCGCCCGCTGCTCGTCGATCTGCTCGCCGGCATGCTCGGCGCTGGTCTCTACCCCTCGATTCCCGAGCAGGGGAGCGTGGGAGCGAGTGGCGATCTCGCGCCGCTTGCGCATCTGGCGCTCGCCCTCATCGGCGAGGGAGAGCTGAACCGGGGCAGCGAGCGCGGCGCGGCGGTCGCCTTCCTCGCCTCGGCGGGGCTCGCACCGGTTCGGCTCGGCGCCAAGGAAGGGCTCACACTCATCAACGGCACGCAGGCGCACACCGCGATCGCTGCGCTGGCCGTCGTGGACGCTCACCGGCTGTGGCAGGTGTCGCACCTGGCCGGCGCCATGTCGCTCGAGGCGCTCCTCGGGACGCCGGTCGCCTTCGATTCACGGATCCAGGAAGCGCGTGGGCAGTTGGGACAGGCGGCGAGCGCGGCGCTGCTTCGCTCCCTGCTGCAGGACAGCGAGATACGCGAGTCGCACCGCGCGGGGGATCCGCGGGTGCAGGACGCGTACGCCCTGCGCTGCATGCCACAGGTCCACGGCCCCGTGCTCGACGCCATCGACTTCTGCGCCGGCGTGATTGGACGCGAGCTCAACGCGGCGACCGACAACCCGCTCGTGTTCGCCGACACGGACGAGCTGTTGAGTGGCGGGAACTTCCACGGCCAGGCCGTCGCGATGGCCCTCGACTTTCTCGCCATTGCGCTGACGAATCTGGCCACGATCGCCGAACGCCGCATCGACCGGCTGGTGAATCCGGACCTCAACCAGGGGCTGCCGCCGATGCTGACGCGGGATGCGGGGGTGAACTCGGGTTTCATGATGGCGCAGGTCACGGCGGCGTCCCTGGCGAGCGAGTGCAAGGTGCTGAGCCACCCGGCCAGTGTGGACAGCATCCCCACGGACGGCAACAAGGAGGACGTCGTCCCAATGGCGATGGGCGCCGCGTGGAAGCTGCGGCGGATCGTCGGTAACGTGCGTCATGTACTGGCGATCGAGTTGATGTGCGCGGCGCAAGGTCTGGACTATCGCGCACCGCTGCGGGCGGGCCGAGGTGCCGCGCGCGGACACGAGCTGGTGCGCTCGCTCGTCGCGCCGCTGGAACAGGACCGTGTGCTCTCGGGCGACATCCAGACGCTGGCCGCCGCGATCGAGCGAGGCCACTTCACCAGGGGCGTGGGAGGTTCGGCGTGACGCGCCTCGCCAGTCTCTCCGCCGGCGCGCGCGACGTGCGTGCTCCACGCGGCGCCGAGATCTCGTGCAAGGGGTGGCCGCAGGAGGCGGCCCTGCGCATGCTGATGAACAACCTCGATCCCGACGTCGCCGAGCGTCCGGACGAGCTGGTCGTGTACGGCGGCACCGGACGCGCCGCCCGGAGTTGGGCGGCCTTCGACGCCATCGTGGCCGCGCTGCGCGCGCTCGAGAACGACGAAACGCTGCTCGTGCAGAGTGGCAAGCCCGTCGCGGTGTTCCGCACCCATCCCGGCGCGCCGCGTGTGCTGATCGCCAACTCCAATCTGGTGGGCCGGTGGGCGACGTGGGACCACTTCCGTGAGCTGGAGCGGAAGGGCTTGATGATGTACGGCCAGATGACGGCCGGTTCGTGGATCTACATCGGCTCACAAGGCATCGTGCAGGGGACGTACGAGACATTCGGTGCGGTCGCTCGCCAGCATTTCGGAGGCAGCCTTGCGGGCCGACTCGTCGTCACGGCCGGCCTGGGGGGGATGGGAGGCGCGCAGCCGCTGGCGGGGACCATGCAGCACGCGGTCGTGCTGGCCTTCGACGTGGACGAATCGCGCATCGACAAGCGCGTGGAGACTGGCTACCTCGATGTCAAGGCGGCATCGCTCGACGAGGGGATCGCGCTCGCGGACGTGGCGCGGCGCGCGGGGACCGCTCGGTCGATCGGCGTGGTGATGAACGCGGCGCCCGCCCTCGAGGCGCTGGCGCAGCGCGGCGTCTCCGTGGATGTCCTCACCGATCAGACGAGCGCGCACGACATGCTGCGCGGCTACATCCCGGCAGGCATGACGTTGGCCGAGGCGGACGCGCTGCGCGACGCGGACCCTGCGGCGTACGTCGCCGCGAGCACGGCCACGGCCTGCGCCCATGTGCGCGCCATGCTCGCCTTGCGACGCCGAGGCGCCGTGACCTTCGACTACGGCAACAACCTGCGGACGGTCGCCTTCGACGCGGGCGTGACCGACGCGTTCGAGATTCCCGGCTTCATCCCCGAATACATCCGGCCGCTCTTCTGCGAGGGCAAGGGCCCGTTCCGATGGGTCGCACTCTCGGGCGACCCCGCCGACATCCACCGCACGGACGATCTCGTGCTCGAGCTCTTTCCGCGGGACGAGCATCTGCGCCGGTGGATCACCCTCGCGCGCGAGCGCATCCAGTTTCAGGGACTGCCTGCCCGCATCTGCTGGCTGGGGCAGGGGGACCGGGCGCGCTTCGGCCTCGCGCTCAACGAGCTCGTCGCGCGCGGCGAGCTCTCGGCGCCGATCGCCATCGGCCGCGACCATCTCGATACCGGCAGCGTGGCCTCGCCCTTCCGGGAGACGGAGGCGATGAAGGATGGCACCGATGCCGTGAGCGACTGGCCGATTCTCAATGCGCTGCTCAACGTGGCCAGCGGTGCGAGCTGGGTCTCGTTTCACCACGGCGGTGGCGTGGGGATCGGCAATTCGCTCCACGCGGGGCAGGTCATTGTCGCCGACGGCACGCCGGAGATGGCGGTGCGTCTCGAGCGCGTGCTCACCAACGATCCGGGAATCGGCGTGGCCCGGCATGCCGACGCCGGCTACGCGCGTGCGGTCGAGACGGCGGCCGCGCACGGCATCGACATCCCGATGAGCCGCTAGGGTGCTCTCCGCCCGGTTCAAACCGTACCACGTCCCGCTCTTCCTGGCGAAATACGCCTGGCTCACGCTGCGCCGGCGTCCCGTGCTCGTGCACTTCGAGGTCACGCTGCGCTGCAACGCGCGCTGCGGCTTCTGCGATTACTGGAAAACGCCCGCCGAGGCGAAAAAGGAGGAGCTCGCGTCCTTTGCCGATGCGGCGCGTTTCTTCAATCCCATGCTCGTCACCTGGACGGGAGGCGAGCCGCTCTTGCGCCGCGATCTCGAATCGCTCGTGGCGACCGTGAACTCGGCGGTCCGCCTCAAGTACGTGACCCTCATCACGCACGGGGGAATGCTGTCGCCCGAGCGCGGCGTGTCGCTGCGGGACGCGGGCATCCATCAGTTCAACATCTCGCTCGATTATCTCGACGGCCGGCACGATAGCGCTCGGGGCATCGCCGGACTCACCGGCAGGATCTTCCGCACCGTGGATGGGATGCGCGCCCGCGGCATCGACAACATCCGCTTCAATACGGTGATCAAGGACGACAATCTCGACCAGCTCCTGCCGATCGTGGAACATGCGGCCGCGCTGGGCTGTGGCGTGAACTTCAGCGTGTACACCGACGCGAAGAACGGGAATCGCGAGCATCTCTTCGTGGCCGGACAGCACGCGGCGCTGGACGATGCCATCGCCGGGCTGCTGGCGTACAAACGGCGACGGCGTGGCGTCATCACCAACTCCGACGCCTATCTGGAGGCGATTCCGCGCTGGGCGCGCGGCGACGCGATGGAGCCCTGCCGCTCCGGGCAACGCACCATCCACATCGATCCCACAGGGCACGTCAAGCGCTGTCCGGATTTCCCGACCGATTTTCACTGGCGCGACTTCAGGAAATACCAGCCGATCGACTGCAATGCGTGCTTCTACGCCTGCCGCGGAGAGGCGCAGGCCCCGCTGCGTCTCTCGCGAGTGCGTGACGTGATGGGCGCGCCGCGCCCGCTCGCGTGATGCCGGCCGCGCTGCTCTTCGTCAACGCGGCGCAGGTGGTCACCGCCGCAGGTCCGGCGCGCGCACGTCTCGGTCCGGAGATGGCGGACGCCGGCATTCGAACCGGAGTCGCGGTGCTGGTGCGGGACGACCGCATCGTGGCCGTCGATGACGAGAGCGCGCTGCGGGCGGCGCATCGGTCGGCGCACGAGATCGACTGCGCCGGTGGCGTGCTCACGCCCGGCTTCGTCGATTCGCACACGCACGCCATCTTCGGACGTGCCAGATACGAGGAGCAGGAGCTGCGGGCGAGCGGGGTACCGTACATGGAGATTGCTCGGCGCGGCGGCGGCATCCACGCGTCGGTCCGCGACCTCCGCGTGCGCGCCGAGGAGGAGCTGCTCGCGCTGGCCGTGCCTCGCCTGCGCGCGCTCGCGTCCTCGGGCGTCACCACTGTCGAGGTGAAGTCCGGGTATGGCCTCTCGCTGGAGGACGAGCTCAAGACCCTCCGCGTGATCCGCCGGCTCTCCCGGCTGTTGCCGATGCGGATCGTTCCGACCTGGCTCGGCGCACACGAGATCCCCCTCGAGTGTCGAGACCGCGGCGCCGCGGGCCGGCAGTCCTATCTGGATCTCCTGCTCCACGAGATGCTCCCGGCCGTCGCCGCCGACTCGCTGGCCCGCTTCGCCGACGTGTTCTGCGAGCCGGGCGCGTTCACGGTGGAGGAGTCGCGCACGATCCTGACCGCTGCGTCGGCCGCAGGACTCGGGATCAAACTGCACGCCGACGAGCTCGTGTCGGGCGGAGGGGCGGAGCTCGCCGGCGCGCTACACGCCACGTCGGCCGATCATCTTGCCGCGGTGAGCGACGCGGGCATCGCCGCACTGGCGTCGGCCGGCACGGTCGCCACGCTACTCCCCGGAACGATGCTCTTTCTCGGCAAGCGGGAACAGGCGCCTGCCCGCAGGCTGATCGAGGCTGGCGTCGCCGTGGCCGTTGCCACCGACTTCAATCCCGGAACCTCGCCCACGACCAACTTTCCGCTCGTCCTCACACTCGCGGTGAGCCAGTTGCGCCTCTCGGTGGCGGAAGCACTCGTCGCGGGCACCGTCAACGGCGCGGCGGCGCTCGGCCTGGCGGGCCGCACTGGCCAAATCGCCCCGGGATTCTCCGCCGACGTCGCCCTCTGGCGCGTCGCCGATGCCCGCGAGATACCGTACTGGTACGGGAGCGCGTTGTGCGAGGCCACGTGGGCGCGAGGCAAACCTTGTCACTTCCACGACTTAGCGATAACTTTTCCGCGTTGATCCCGCCTCAGTCGCTGCGGACGGGGACGCCCCTCGCGGAGCCTGTCACTCGCCGATGCCTGATGTCTCCAAGCTCAAGAAAAAGGCAGCCGAGCTCGAGCTGAAGAAGCAGTTCGACAAGGCGCTGGTCGTCTACGTCGAGATCCTCGACAGCTACGACGAGTCGATTGACGAGGTCGACGTGGCGCTTTTCAACCGGGTCGGCGACCTGTACCTGAAGCAGGGCAACGTCGCGGACGCGGTGGACTATTACGAGCAGGCCGTGGATCGATATGCGGAGGGCGGTTTCTTCAACAACGCCATTGCCCTCTGCAACAAGATTCTCCGGAACTCGCCCGGTCGCGCCACGGTCTACTACAAGCTGGGTCGGATCAGCGCGCAGAAGGGCTTCAAGAGCGACGCCAAGGCCAACTTCCTCGAATACGCGGACCGGATGCAGCAGGCCGGCGAGATCGACGAGGCGTTTCGCGCGCTGAAGGAGTTCGCCGACCTCTGCCCGGACCAGGACGACATCCGGCTCATGCTGGCGGAGCAGCTCACCAAGAAGCAGCGCGGTCCCGAAGCGATCGAACAGCTCCAGCTGCTGTACGATCGGTACGCGCAGCAAGGCCGGTCCCTCGAGGCGCGGGCCACGATCGACCGCATGAAGGCGATCGACGAGGAGGCAGCGCCCCGTCCCTCGGCCGCAACCCCGAGCCGCTCGCAGGGTGATCTCGTCTTCCTCGACCTCACGCTCGGTCCGCCCACCACCGGAGAGGTGCGGGTGCACACTCCGCGGGCGTCCGCGGTCGTGCCGATGATCGAGCTGGCCGCGGCCGCCGGGCTCGAGCCGGCGCTGCTGGACGGTGTGACGCGCTCGGTGGAGTTCGACGGTAGTACGGGGCCGGTGGGCGGCGTTGGCGCGCTCGATGGCCTGGAGACCACCGCCGCGGGCGCCGACGACGCCGATCTGCAGGATGCTGGCGGTGGATTGCTCGATCTCGAGCCCACCGCATTCGTGCCCCCCACTACACCGGTCGCGCCGGCAGACGGGCTGCTGGAACTCGAGCTGCCGGACGGCGGCGACTTCGATCCTGGCTCGGTGGGACATGTCCCCGGACTCGAGGTGGAGCGGTCGGAGGTGACGAGCCCGCCGTCATCGCTGCGTGACTTTCCGCTGATTGGCGACGACGAGCCTGCCATCGGCGGAGACCTCGAGCTCATCATGCCAGACTCGATGCGCGTACCGGCTGCATCGAACGAGCTGGACGATATTCCGGTATTCGATCTGGACCTGCCGCTTCCGGGCGAGGCCGCTGGCTCCCTCTCCGCCAGGAATGGAGCGGTACCAGGCGAGATCGAGCTGATCGATCTGGATGACGACTTCGGCGGAGGGGCGCCCACGCCCCCTCGGCGCCGGAGCTCTACACTGATGGCGGCCCAGTCCGTGGAGCTGCTGCAGGCGCTGGCCGAGGCCGACCCGGACGACAACGCGCTGCGTCGGCGCCTCGGGGAAGCGATGCTGGATTCGGGCGACCGCGATGGGGGAGTCCGCGAGCTCGAGGCCGCGATGGTCGGCTATGAGCGCGCTGACAATCTCGCGATGGCCAGTGCGCTGGCCGACGAAATCGTGCTGCTGAATCCGGGGTCCGTGCGGCATCATCAGAAGCGCGTGGAGTACGCCTTCCGCACCAACGAGCCGGGACGCCTCGTCGAGGCGTACCTCGAGCTCGCGAATGCACTGTTCGCCGCGGGTCAGATCGAGAAATCGCGCTCCATCTATCATCGCGTGCTGGACCTCGCGCCCGATGAGTATCGGGCGCGCGACGCCCTGGACAGCTTTGCGACGCCAGAGGCGCCGCCTCCCGCCGTGCCCGCGATGGCAAGCCGCCGGCCGAGCGCTTCCGTACCCACGGCGGTTTCCGTCGAGCCGGCGGTGAGCGCGCCCGCTGCCTCCTCCGACGAGCAGTACGTCAACCTCGGCGACTGGCTCCGCGACGACGAGGCGCCCAAGGACACGCGCATGATCGTGGAGGAGCAGGAGCCGACGGGCGACGAGGAGGCTGATTTTCAGGACATGCTCAAGAAGTTCAAGCAGGGCATCGCCGAGAACGTCGAGGAAGAGGACCACCAGAGCCACTACGACCTCGGGGTCGCGTACAAGGAGATGGGACTGCTCGACGAGGCGATCGCCGAGTTCCAGAAGGCATTGCGCGCGCCGAAGAACCGTGTGCCGACCTACGAAGCCCTCGGCGCCTGCTTCTTGGAAAAGGCGCAGTTGCCCATGGCGGCGACGATCCTGTCACGTGCGCTCCACGAACCCGGCACCAGCGATGACCAGCTCGTCGGGGTGCTCTATCTGCTCGGCAGCTGTGCCGAGCAGCGCGGACAGCGGGCGGAGGCGATCGAGTTCTACCAGCGAGTGTTCGTGGTGGACATCCAGTTCCGCGACGTCGGCGACCGGCTCGCCGCGGTCGAGGGAGCGGAAGCGTGAGCGCGGTGCTGCGGGCGCGCACGCCGGTGACGGCGGCGCTGCGCGACATCCAGGAACCCGTCGCCGAGCGGCTGGAGAATGTGATCGACGAGATGAAGCGCGTCGTCACCTCTGAGCTGCCGCTCATCGAGCAGGTGAGCGGACATCTCCTGCAGATGCGGGGCAAGATGTTTCGCCCCACGCTGGCGCTGCTCGCGAGTGAGAGCGCGGGCACCCCGGAGACCCGAGCGGTCACCCTGGCCGCGGTGGTGGAGCTGATGCATCTCGCGTCGCTCGTTCACGACGACTCCGTCGACCATTCCGCGCTGCGCCGCGGCCTGCCCACCGTGAACTCGCTCTTCAGTCACCAGGTGAGCGTGATCATGGGCGACTTCCTCTACTCGCGGGCTCTCGAGGCGCTCGTGGCGCTCGGCGATCTGGACCTGTTGCGGGTGCTCACGCGCGTCTCCACCCAGCTCACGATCGGCGAGATGCGGCAGCTCGCCGCGGTGGAGCGCCTGGCGTTCACGGAGGCGGACTACGAGGCCCTGATCGAAGCCAAGACGGCGTCGCTCCTGAGCGCGGCGTGTGAGACGGGTGCCATGTGTGGCGCCGCGGAGCACCGTGCCTCGCTCAAGCGGTACGGGGCACGCCTGGGGATGGCATTCCAGGTGGCAGACGATATTCTGGACTACACCGAGACGGCGTCGGTGACGGGCAAGCCGTCCGGGCTGGATCTGCGTGAGCACAAGGTGACGCTTCCGCTCATCGCGGCGCTGCCCGTCCTGTCCGCGGCGGCGCGGCGCAGGGTGGACGAGCTGTTCGCCGCCGATGTGCCCTCGGAGTCACTGATCGCGGACGTGGTGGCACTGGTGGCCGACGCCGGCGGAATCGCCAGTGCCCGACGGCGCGGGGAGCAATTTGCACAGGAAGCCGAGGAGGCGCTGTCAGGCCTTCCCGATACGCCGGCGCGCACTGCGCTCGCCGACGCCATCATCTACGTCATGGACCGGCGCGCCTAATGGCACCACGCGGATCTTCCAAGCACCGACCCGTATTCCACGCGGTCACGCTCGCCATCGGATTCATCGTCGGCGGCGCGCTCACCCAGGTCGCTCGCACCTTCCTTCCACCGGGCGCCGTCAAGGAGTTCTTCACCACCGGCGTGCAGCCGTCCTTTGGTCCGGCCTCGCTCGATCTCGTCATCCTGAAATTCTCGCTCGGTCCCGTCGCGCTCGACGTCTCGCTCCTGAGCCTGCTCGGCGTGCTCATTGCCTATCTCATTGCCAGATCGCTTTTCTAGGAGACATCATGTTCGGAAACTTCGGTATGGGGGAGATGGTCGTCCTCCTCGTCATCGTGCTCGTCCTGTTCGGCGCCAAGCGCATCCCCGAGATCAGCGCGTCGTTCGGCAAGGGGATTCGCGAATTCAAGAAGAACGTGAACGACGTGGAGCGTTCCATCACCGAGCCGGAGGCTCGCGTGGAGCCGCGCCTGCCCGCGGGCGATACCCTGCGCCGCGATGCCACCGTCGCTGACGAAGTGAGCCCGGAGCCCAAGCGCCTGCTCTGACCGGCGGTGATGGGTAGGGACTGAGGGGTGGCACGCAGACGATCAAGGGCACACCGGACGGAGCCAATCCGGTGTGCCCTCGATCGTTTTACATCACCCACGAACGCCCTGCACACGATCGCGAAGCGCGACTCGTGGCGAGGGGTCGCATCCGTTCAGCCCGTGGTGGCCTGTCGTCGAAGGCGCGCCGTAATCTCCTTGCGGTTGTCGTCGATCGACGCGCCTTTCTTGAGGTCGGCCAGATACGCCTGCAAGCGCTGTTGCCGCAGCGACTGGAGGCGGCGGCCGCGCAGCTCCTTCTTCTGCACCTCGAATGCGCTGCTGTCCGCCCCACGACGCACATCCACACGGATGACGAACACGCCGTCGGCCTGTCGGATGGGGGCGCTCACGGCATTGAGAGGCAGCGCGAACGCGGCACCCACTGCCTCGCCGACGCTGCCGAGGCTCGCCGATGCTCCCGCGCGTGTCGTCAGTGCCGTGCTGCGCACCTCGTACTTCTGCGCCGCGGCCGCCGCTTCCAGCGTGGTACGACTGGCTTGCGACGCGAACGTCGTCGCCGACGGCACGAGACGCTCCACGGCGCGATCGACCGCGACTCGCCCTCGCACGGCATCCTTCACGGCGTCAAAGCGCTTGCCCCCCTCGCTGATGGAATCGAGACGCGCGAGATAATAGCCGTCCTCCGCGTCGAACAGGTCGCTGTTCTCACCGGGGCGCGCGCCATCGAACGCCCATGCGCTCACGCTCGGGATCGTGCGACCCTCGTGCAGCGCTGGCTGGTCCTCCAAGGCGGTGACGACGAACGGCTTCAGTCCGAGGGTGCGAACGGCCTCGTCGAACTTGGCTGGTTGATCGGTGCTCGCCGCAATCTTCGCGAGCCGGTCCGCCTCGCCGTCGATCTTCGCGGCGGACGAATCACTCGGCTGCACGCGAAGCAGGATGTGCCGCAGGGCGAGGGTATCGCCCGACTTGGAATCGACCTTGATGAGGTGATAGCCAAAAGGCGTGAGCACGGGATCCGAGAGCGAGCCTGGCATGAGCGCGTAGGCCGCCTTCTCGAACTCCGGAACAAAGCGCCCGCGGCCGCCCTTGCCGAGATCGCCCCCCTGCGAGCCGGACAGGGTGTCGGCGGATTCCCGTTTCGCGACCTCCTCGAACTTCGTGCCGCCGAGAATCTCGTTGCGCAACTGCACCAGCCGAGCCCGGATGGCCATGCTGTCCGCGGCGCTCACCAGCCGCGGGATGTACACCACGCTCAGCGTGGCCCTGCCCGGGCGATCGAATTCCGACTTGTGCGCGTCGTAGTACTTGCGCAGGTCGCTGTCCGACGCGCTCGAATCGACCCTGGTCGGAACAGGACGGAAGGCGACGAAGCTGGCTGACGCGCTGTCGTTGGCATCCTGCCACGACCGCCAGAGCTCCGCATCGGTGACGTAGAGTCCCGTGGTCACCTGCTCGAACAGCTTCTCCCTGGGCACCTCGCCGCGATAGTACTGCTCCAGCGTGACCAGCAGGCCGGACTGGCGCGCCGCCGGGCTGGTCAGATACCGCTGATATTTCGCGGGGTCGAAACGTCCCTCGGTCTGCAGATCGGGCGCATTGCGAATCCAGGGAGGTGGGGCAAAGCGTGCATAGTCGCGGAGCTCGTCGTCGGAGACGGTGATGCCGCGGCGCGTGTACTCCTGCTGGAGCAGCGCCTCCGTTACCATCTCGTCGAACGCCTGATTCTCGATCTGGCGCTGCTCGTCGCGGGAGAGGGAGCGACCCGACTGCTGCTGCTGTTGCTGCAGCAGCTGCTGGGAGCGTCGCTGCCATTCAGTATAGAGGAGGTCCTTGCCGTTGACCGTGGCGACGGCGGTCGTCGGGGTGACGGGGCTGCTGCCGAGCAAGCCGGATGTCTCGACCAGGAGGAAACCGCCAATGAACGCGACCGCCAAGATCCAGAAGACCCACTTGGCGGAGCTCCGCATTGTTTGGAGCACGAGACAGGACTCCTTCGAGCAGCTGGAAAGGGGAGGGGAGACAAGCAGCAAAAGTTATCCGACGACGAGTGCTAAAATCAAGGGAGCGAGGCACTTCTGATTGACTTGTCTTTCGAGTACCGTATCTTAGTCCGCTACATCCTACCGCCGCCGGCGCGCCGCCACCGAGGCTTTGATGGCCAGTTCAGCCCGCATCGACGAGCTCAAGAAGAAATTCGACGAGAATCCGCGCCGGTACTTCGCGCCTCTCGCCAACGAATTCCGGAAGTCCGGCGATCTCGAGCAGGCGATCCTGGTCTGCGAGGAATTTCTTCCGCAGCAGCCAGGGCACATGAGCGGACACATCGTCTATGGACAGTCGCTGTATGAGTCGTCCCGGATGGGAGACGCCCGCACCGTGTTCGAGACGGCGCTGGGCCTGGATCCCGAGAACCTGATCGCGCTCCGACATCTCGGTGATATCGCGCGCGAGGAAGGGGATGCGGAGGCGGCGCTGCGCTGGTACGTGCGCGTGCTCGACGCCGACCCGCGCAACGAGGAGATCCAGGCGCTGATCGCGTCCTTCGCGTCAGCGCCGGAGGAGCCGCTCGTCGCCTCGCTCGATTCTGCCCAGGCGCATGCCGAGCTGCCGCGGGATTCGAATCCGGTGGATATGGGGGTGAGCGAGTCGCCGCCGTTCGCGCGCGACGACCCGGCGCTCCTCTCGACCGTCGCGGAGGAGTTCACGCTCGATGGGTTCGAGTCCACGTTCACGGAACCTGCGGCGGCATCGCCGCCCACCGAGCGTGCCCATGGACTCGAGATGGCGCACTTCGACGATCCGGATCCGACTGAGTCCGCGCTGATCGACGCGGAGGCGAGCTTCGAGAAGGGAATCTCCGCGTTCGCGGTACCAGCCGCGCTCTCCGCCGACTCTGCAACCCCGCTCGGTCTCGAGTCGCACGGCGTCTCCCTCGCCTCGCCGGATGACGAGTCGGCGGAGTGGCTGGACGTGGACCAGGCGGAAACGCTTCCCCCACACGGCGATGCGCTGACCCCCCGCGCCGAGGCTGTCCTCGCGGAACAGTCGCCGGCGGTGCGCGAGGCGCCCATCGACGACGCGGCCTGGCACGGCGATCCTTTCGTGACGATGGACGTCGTCCCCGAATTCGAGCTGTCCGCGTCGGTCGTCGCGGCGGAGGCCGAGCTGATCGACGCTGAGCTGGCACCGACGGGAGCACAGTCGCCCGGTCCGACGTCGGCCCCGTTCGTCACCGAGACGATGGCGGAGCTGTATCTGCAGCAGGGCTTCCGCGAGGAGGCCCTCGCCGTCTATCAACAACTCAGTGAGGCGAACCCGTCGGACGCGCGGCTCCGCGCGCGGCTCGACGCACTCGAGCCGCGCCACGTCGACGTGTCATCGGCCACGGAGGGTCCGTCCATTCGTGACTTCCTTCGCGACATCGCGGCGCGCCGCCCGCGGCCGGTCGCGGTGGAGGCTGCGCCCTCACTCGATGACTTCGCCGCGTTCGAGGCGGTGCCCGAGGTAGCCTCATCGGCGGTCGCCGAGCCGCCGAGGGCCATCGCCGCGGTGCCCGCGGTGGAGACGAGGCCCTCGTTGCCGCCCGAGGTGGCCGGCTCGATCGACGCCCTCTTCGGGACGCGGCCGGGCCCCGCGAGCGAGGATTCCGCCGCGTCGGCACTCGCACAGGCGTTCGGGAGCACCTCAGCCGCCGCGCCGCCGATCAGCGGCCGGCCGGCGCGCGCCGGATCGGGCGAACTGAGTCTCGACAGCATCTTCCGCGATGGTGGCGGCGCTCGCCCTCCGCGCGCCTCACAGAGCTTTTCCTTCGACCAGTTCTTCGCCGGGAGCGCGGCGTCCGAAGGGACGCCGTCCGCGCCGGGTGCGGGCGCCGTATCCGAGCCGGACGGTGCCCCTGACGCCCCCGCCGAGCGCAGCCCCCAGGAGCTCGAGCAATTCAACTCCTGGCTGCAAGGTCTGAAACCGCGGTGAGAATCGCGCTGCTGAACGGCCCCAACCTCAATCTGCTGGGTACGCGCGAGCCGCACCTCTACGGCCGCACGACACTCGCTGACGTCGAAGCCCGTCTCGCGAGTCTCGGCCGCGAGCTCGGGGTGGAGGTGGAGTACGCCCAGCACAATGGCGAGGGGGAGCTCGTGGGAGCGATCCACGCGATGCGCGGGCGGATCGACGGCGTGGTGATCAACGCGGGCGCATATTCGCACACCAGCCTGGCCCTCCGTGACGCGCTCACCGGCATGGCGCTGCCATTCGTGGAAGTGCATGTGACCAACATTTACGCGCGCGAACCGGAACGTCATCATTCGATGCTCGCGTCGGCGGCAGTAGGCGTCGTGGTGGGGCTGGGGGCGCTGGGCTACGAGCTCGCACTGCGCGGACTCGTCGAGTCCCTGCGCGCGCGTGACGTGGCGGGATGAACGATCCGCGACCCCGTCGCATCGCGGCGCTGATCGACAGCCTTACCGCAGCGCATCTCGACGGACTTCTGCTCACCGGGCTGTCCAACATTCGCTATCTCACCGGGTTCTCGGGCTCGAGCGCCCTGCTCATCGTCACGCCGCGCGATGTCGTCCTGATCACGGACTTCCGTTATCAGACGCAGGTCGGCGACGAAGTCGGCGGCATCGCGCGCGTCGCCATCGAAGCGTCGAGCCTGTGGACGGGGTTGTGGCACCAGCTCGCCGGGCTCTCGGGAGTCAAGGTGCTGGGCTTCGAGACGGCGCACATCCCGCATCGCGACTTCCAGCGACTGGTGGAATCGGGCGCCCGATGGCAGTGGCGGCCCGCGGCAGACCTGGTGGAGACGCTTCGCGAGCGGAAGGACGGCGACGAGGTCGAGTTGATCGCGGCGGCAGCGGGAGTGGCGACCCGCGCCCTGGGCCGCACCCTGCCGCAGATCCACGCGGGGATGGACGAGCTCGGCGTGGCGGGGGTGCTCGAGAAGGCACTCCGGGACGAAGGCAGCGAGGGCTTTCCCTTTGCCTCCATCGTGGCGAGCGGGCCGCGCTCCGCGTTGCCGCATGCGCGCTCGTCGACGCGCGCCCTGGAGGAGGGCGACTTCCTGCTCATGGATTTCGGGGCTGAGGTCGGCGGATACTGCTCGGACATCACGCGGACCGTGGTGGTGGGTCGGGCAAGCGCCGAGCAGCGGGTGGTGTACGACGTCGTCCGCGAAGCGAACGAGCGGGCCTGCCTGGGCGTCCAGGCCGGAATGACGGGCCGGGATGCCGACGGGATCGCCCGGCACTACATTGAGCGGGCCGGATATGGCGAGATGTTCGGTCATAGTCTGGGGCACGGGATCGGGCTCGAGGTGCACGAGGCGCCGCGTCTGGCGCGCTCGGCCGAGGGCACGCTGCCGCTGGGAGCGGTCGTGACGATCGAGCCCGGCATCTACCGTCCGGGGTGGGGCGGAGTGCGAATCGAGGATGATGTGGTGCTGCGCCCCGAGGGTGCAGGGCCACGGATACTGACGGATTTTTCGCGAGAGCTCATCGAGCTCGGCTGAGTGTCGCGGCGGGCATCGCGGCGCGTCCTACCAATGGGCCTATGATCGACCTACGCTACGTCAAGAAGCTCATCGATATGCTCGACGAATCCACGGTGGATTCCATCGAGATCACGTCGGACAAGGGGATGAAGATTCGCATCTCCAAGAGTCCCAACGGGCGCGGGGCGTTGCAGGTGGCGGCGCAGCCGGTGCTTGCACCGATGATTGCCGCGGTCCCGCAGCCCCGACTCACGCCCGCGGAGGGAATGCCCGCCCTCGACGACGCGAAGCTCGAAACGAAAGTCGCGGGCATCGAGGTGAAGTCGCCGATGGTCGGTACCTATTACGGCGCGCCGGAGCCGGGGGCGAAGGCGTACGTCTCCGTGGGGACGCGCGTCTCCAAGGGGCAGACGCTCTGCATCATCGAGGCGATGAAGATCATGAACGAGATCGAGTCCGAGGTGAGTGGCGTCGTGACCGAGGTGCTTGCGTCCGACGCGCAGGCCGTGGAGTACGGCCAGGCACTGTTCCGCATCGACTCGAATGGGTGATCCAACCCCGACCGCTGCCATTCCCGCAGCCGGCGCGGCACCCGCCGGAGGCGGGCAGGCGGAGGGCGGCGGGGCTGGGCTGAACTTCAAGGCGGTGCTGCAGCAGCTCGTGCAGCGAAACGGGTCGGACCTCCATCTCAAGGTGGGCCGGCCGCCCACCCTGCGACTGCATGGCGACCTCGTGCCGCTCGATCTGCCGGCCATGCGTCCGGAAGATCTCAAAGCCCTCGCCGAGCAGCTGATGACGCCGCGGCAGGTGAAGGAGTTCACGGATAACAAGGAGTGCGACTTCGCCATCGGCGTGCCCGGCATCGGACGGTTTCGCTGCAACGTGTACCAGCAGCGCGGCTCGCTCTGCTACGCCATGCGCGCCATTCCGTACCAGGCGAAGACGCTGGACGAGCTCCACCTGCCCTCCGTGCTCGAGGAGATCGCCCTCAAGCCGCGCGGATTGGTGCTCGTCACGGGCATCACCGGATCCGGCAAGAGCACGGCGCTCGCGGCGATGATCCAGCACCTGAACGAGCATCGTCATGCGAACGTGATCACGATCGAGGACCCGATCGAGTTCCTGCATCGCGACATCAATTGTCACATCAACCAGCGCGAAGTCGGCACGGATACGGCGACCTTCGCGCAAGCGCTGCGCCGCGTCCTGCGGCAGGACCCCGACGTCATCCTCATCGGGGAGATCCGCGATCTGGAAACGCTGGACGCCGCGCTCAAGGCGGCGGATACCGGGCACCTCGTCTTCAGCACCCTGCACACCACCGACGCCACGCAGACGATCAATCGCGTGATGTCGTTCTATCCTCCGCACCAGCAGGCCGAGGTGCGATTCTCGCTCGCCAGTGCCCTGCAGGCCGTCATCTCCATGCGCCTCGTGCCGCGCTCGGACAAGCCGGGGCGCGTGCCCGCCTGCGAGGTGCTCATCAACACCCAGACGGTGCGAGACCAGATCCGCGACATGGAGAAGATGCTGAACATCCCCGATCTCATCCGGGAGGGCACGGTGCAGTACGGGATGCAGAGCTTCGACCAGTCGCTGATGCAGTGGTTCCGCAAGGGGGTCATCTCGTACGAGAGCGCCGTGTTCTTCGCGACGAGCCCCAGCGAGTTCGCGCTCCGCGTTCAGGGTGTCGCCGGCACCAGCGATACGAGCTGGTCCGGCTTCGAGTCTGACCACACCACGTGATCGCCGGGGCGCCGTCGCATGTTCAAGCACGTTTTGATTGCCCGCCGCAGGCGGGCAATGCCTGGAGGCGTCATTGTTTAAGAAGGTTCTGATTGCGAACCGCGGCGAGATCGCCCTGCGCGTGATCCGCGCGTGTCGGGAGCTCGGCGTACAGACGGTCGCCGTGTATTCGGAGGCCGACCGCGAATCGTTGCACGTGCGCTTCGCCGACGACGACGTCTGCATCGGGCCGCCACCGGCGCGCGACTCGTATCTCCAGGTGCCGCGGCTCATCGCGGCGGCGGAGATCACCGGAGCGGACGCCATTCACCCCGGCTACGGGTTTCTCGCCGAGAACGCCGAGTTCGCGGACATCTGTGCGGCGAGCAACATCGCCTTCATCGGTCCGAGCGGCGATCAGATCCGCGTGATGGGGGACAAGGCGTCGGCGCGCAAGGCGATGAGCGCGGTGGGCGTGCCGATCGTCCCGGGCACGCCCGGCCCGGTGGAAGACGTGGAGGAGGCGCTCGGCTTCGCGCGGGAGATCGGCTTCCCCGTGATCATCAAGGCGGCGGCGGGCGGCGGTGGCAAGGGCATGCGCGTAGCCAAGGATGCCGACGAGTTCGAGCGCTCCTTCCAGCTGGCCCGCAGCGAGGCGCTCTCGGCGTTCGGGAACGGCGACGTGTATGTGGAGAAGTATCTGATGCGCCCGCGGCACATCGAGTTCCAGATGATGGGCGACAAGTTCGGCAACGTGATTCATCTGGGCGAACGCGACTGCTCCGTGCAGCGCCGGCACCAGAAGCTGATCGAGGAGTCGCCGAGCCCGGCGATGACGCCCGAGCTCCGGCAGCGCATGGGCGACGCGGCGGTGGCGGGCGCGAAGGCGATTGACTACGTGGGAGCCGGCACGATCGAGATGCTGCTGGATGAAGACGGATCGTTCTACTTCATGGAGATGAACACCCGCATCCAGGTGGAGCATCCGGTGACCGAGATGATCACTGGCATAGATCTGGTGAAGGAGCAGATTCGCGTCGCCGCGGGCGAGCCGCTGAGCGTGCTCGAGCTTCCGCCGCTGCGAGGGCACGTGATCGAGGTACGGGTGAACGCCGAGGACCCGGCGCGCAACTTCCAGCCATCGCCCGGCAAGATCACCACGTATCATCCCCCGGGCGGCAACGGCGTGCGGATCGATTCGCACGTCTATGCGGGCTACACGGTGCCTCCCTATTACGACTCGCTGATCGCGAAGGTCATCTGCCAGGGACGGGATCGGCCCGAAGCGCTCGCCAAGATGCAGCTCGCCCTGGAGACCTTCATCATCGAAGGGCCAATGACGACGATTCCCTTCCTCGCGCGCGTGATGCAGAACCCTCGGTTCCAGAGTGGCGACGTGGACACGAAGTTTCTGGAGCGGGAGCCGGACCTCATGAAGGAGCCGGGCTGAGGTGAGCCGCGTCGACGTGCTGTTCGGTGTGCAGCAACTCGCCCCCCAGGACATCCAGGGGCGCGTCGTCGCCATGATCGATGTGCTGCGGGCCTCCACCACGATCGCCGTGTCGCTCCATAACGGCGCGCGGACGATCATCCCGTTGGAGAGCTCCGAGGAGGTCGTCACCCGCTCGAAGCAGTTCGAGAAGGGCGCGGTGCGCCTCGCCGGGGAGCGTCGGATGCTGAAGATGGAGGGCTTCGACCTCGGCAACTCCCCCCACGAGCACACGCCGGAGATGGTGGAAGGGAAGACCGTGCTGCTCACGACGACGAACGGCACGCGGGCCCTGCTCGCGGTGCAGGGCGCCCGTGACGTCGTCGTCGCGTCGTACGTCAACCTCACGGCGGTGGGTGCGATGTTGCGCACCGCGCTGCGCGGCGGCGCCGACATCACCATCGTCTGCGCGGGTCACGACCGCCAGTTCGCGCTCGAGGACGCCGCGTGTGCCGGACGCTATGTGCACCATGTCCTGCGGCGCCTCTCCGGCATCGACGTGAACGACGCCGCGCTGTCGGCGCAGCTGATCGACAAGAAGTTTGGCGACAACCTGAAGCGGCTGTTTGACACCGCGGCGCATGGCCGGGCCCTGGCCGCCGCGGGATTCGGGGAGGATCTGACGGCCTGCGCGGCGGTGGATTCCTACCCGATCGTTCCGATCTATCAGGATCGGCAGATCACCAAGCTGGGGCCCGAACGCGAGCGGTAACCCCCGTGGGTAGTTCTGGACTGAGACGCGAGCTCGTGGGCATCGCGTTACTCCTCTTTGCCGTCTTCCTCGCCGGCGCACTCGGTGTGCTGGCGCTGGCCGAGCTGCGCACCGGCGTCGACGTCCGCTCCAACGTCGGCTGGGTCGGCTGGTGGCTCGCGCGGCCGCTCGTCGCCTTCTTCGGTTGGCCTGCCGCCGCGCTCGTGCCGGCGGTGCCGGCGGTCCATGCGCTCCGGCTGTTCGGTCGGCTGGAGTCGGAGACGGACCGATCCTGGATGATCTTCTTTGCCGGGTTCGTCCTCGTGCTGCCCGTCGCCATCGGGCTCGGCGTGCACGCGCCTGCGGGCGCCTACTCGCGCGCGTGCGGTCTCTGGGGCGGATTCATCGCCTTCTATTGGCGCGAGTGGTTCGGGGGCTATGGGGCGTGGGTCGTCGTCGCGCTTGCGGCCAGCGCGCTGACCGCCGCGACGCTCCGCTGGAATCCGGTGCGGATGCTGGTGGGCCGTCGCGCCGCGTCGGTCCCGGCCGCCTCGATCGACGCGCCGGAGGACGAGCCGTACTCGCCGCCGAAGAAGCGGCGCGGCAAGGGCGCACAGGCACGGGATCTGGCCCTGTCGCTCGAGCCGGCACCGGAAGAATTCGAGGCGATCGGCCGGCTCGACGATCCGCTCGTCGCCATGCAGGCGGGCGCCTCCGCCGACGCCGACGCGAAGGAGGACGCGGCCATCGCCGAGGCGAGCAAGCGCCGCACGAGAAAGGGCAAGGACAGACCGGGCGCGCCCGGACGCGACGAGGAGATCGCGGCCGCCATCGAGGCCACCGAGCATCCCGAGCCCGCGACCGAGGAGCTGCCGCCGGCCGACATGCTGGCGAATGCGCCGGTGCGCAACGTGGAGCTGGGGAAGCGCGAGCTCGACGCCATGGGCGCGAAGCTCATGGAGGCGCTCCGGACCTTCAAGGTGGAGGGCGAGCTGGTAGGCCGGACGACGGGGCCCACGGTGACCCAGTTCGAGGTAGAGCCCGCACCGGGAGTGAAGGTGCGCCAGATCGCCAACCTGTCCAACGATCTGGCGCTCGCCATGCGCGCCGCGTCCATCCGCATCGTGGCGCCGATTCCGGGACGCGGGGCGGTGGGGGTCGAGGTCCCCAACCCGACACCGGAGATGGTCGGCTTTCGCGAGCTCGTGGATTCCCCCGAGTTTCGCGGGGCACGTGCCGCGCTCCCCATCGTCCTCGGCAAGGATCTCGAGGGCAAGCCGGTGATCGCCGATCTGGCGAAGATGCCGCACCTGCTCATCGCGGGGGCCACCGGATCCGGAAAGTCCGTGTGCGTGAACACGATCATCACCAGCCTCGTGTACCGGCACACGCCGCGCACGCTCCGCTTCCTGATGGTCGATCCCAAGATGGTGGAGCTGTCGGTGTACAACACCCTGCCGCATCTCCGGCACAAGGTGATCACCGACAACCGCGACGCCGCGGCGGTCCTCAAGTGGGCGGTGATGGAGATGCAGGAGCGCTACGAGCTCCTCGCCGCCAACGGCTGCCGCAATCTGCAGGACTTCAATCGGCGGGTGCAGGAGAAAACGCCGCTCAAGACCCCACGGCGCAAGGACGTGGCGTTCGAGGATTCCGTGTACCGCGGCGACATCCTGCCGTACATCGTCGTGATCATCGACGAGATGGCCGATCTCATGATGACGGTGCAGGGAGAGGTCGAGACGCCGATCGCCATGCTCGCGCAGAAGGCGCGCGCCATCGGGATCCATCTCATCCTCGCCACGCAGCGTCCGTCGGTGAACGTGATCACGGGGCTGATCAAGGCGAACTTTCCCAGCCGCATCGCGTTCCGCGTGGCCTCGCAGATCGACAGCCGCACCATCATCGACGGGGCAGGGGCCGAGATGCTGCTCGGCAATGGCGACATGCTGTTCATCCCGCCGGGCAAGAGCGAAGCGAGCCGGCTCCAGGGCGCGTATCTGTCCAGCGAGGAGACGGAGAAGCTCATGGGCTGGTACGAAGCGCAGCGCGACCGCCGGCGCGCCGCCCTCGCCGAAGCCGGGCTGGCGATGGAGGCGGAAATGACGCCGGACGAGCCGGATATCCTGGAGACCGTGCGCAATCGCGAGGCCGAAGCCCGTGCGGCGGAAGGCGTGACGGATGAGGTGGGCAACGGCGAGGGCGGCCGCGATCCACTGTTCCGTGAGGCGGCGGAGCTGTGCATCCAGAATCAGAGCGGCTCCACGTCGCTCCTGCAGCGCCGACTCGGCATTGGCTACGGACGAGCGGCGCGCGTGATCGATCAGCTCGCCGACGCCGGCGTACTCGATCCCAAGAGCGGCCCGAAGGGTCGTGAGGTCCGCGTGTCGTACGAGGATCTCGACCGGATCTGCGGGGTGAAGGAGGGATGATCTCGTCGTGGGGAGCGTTGCTCGCTGCGCTCGTCCTCAGCCAGCCAGGTCTCGCGCAGACGACCGCCGTCAGCTCGATCCCGCTCCGGGCCGACTCGGCGACGCCGTCCGATCTCGCTCCGCCGTTCGAGCGGCCGAACGGGATGCTGCTGCGGCCGATGACGGCAACGTTCGAGCTGTCGCTCACGCACGCCGGCGGGGTGACGGCGCTAGGCTCGCGCACCGTGCACGTGTCCGAGACGACGCTCGGCGGCTCGCCCGCCTGGCTGATCGCCGAGGCACGCGTCGGTTCCGCGGTGGCCACGCGCGATTCGGTCGTCGTCGCTCGCGCGGACCTCACGCCGGTGCGGTGGTCGGCGGCGGTAGGGACCGCGACGATGGCGGCGTCGCTGACTCGCGACTCACTGTTTGGCGCGATGCAGACCTATCAGGGGCGTACCTCGGTCATTGCGGCCCTGCCGGCCGGATCGTTGCTCACTCCGGGAATGGTGGAGCAGATCGTGCCCCTCCTCCCGTTGCGGGATGGCTATCGGGCGGGCGCGGCGCTGGTGCTCGTCGAGATGACGGCGCCGCGCGTGATCCCGGCGCTGCTCTCGGTGGAGCGACGAGAGTCCTGCGCGGTGCTCGGCCAGCTCGAGGAATGCTGGCTGGTGTTCCTTCGCGGCGGGGGCGTCGAGGAGCGGCTCTGGGTGACGCGCACGAATGCGCGCGTCGTGCGGACGGAGCAGGGCACCGCGGCTGGTGTGCTCACGTCGGTGCTGAGCCAGGCGAGCGGCTGACCGTCGCGCGCGCGATCGCCTGCTCCCGTCGTGAATGACCGTGTGATCGACGGTGCCGCACCGAACGCTCAGGGCGGTCGTGCTGTGGTGCGCGGTGGAACGGTCCCTCGCGAGCGTTGGCGGTGATGCGAATGAGGGCGGACTGTGTATTCTCGCTCATGTCCGCGGCTACGCAGGCACTGGGGGAGCAGGGAGAGCGCATCGCCGAACGGTGGCTCCGACGTCATGGCTGGCGGGTGCTGCAGCGTCGGTTTCGGAGTGGGCACCGGGATATCGACCTCGTGGTCGAACGCGAGGGGCTGGTGGCATTCGTCGAGGTCAAGGCTCGTCGAAGCGACGAGTTCGGAGGGCCGGTATCGGCGGTCAACTGGCGCAAGCAGAAGGAGTTAGGACGTTCCGCGCGAGTCTGGATCGACCGATTCGGGCGAACGTCCGAGGCGTACCGGTTCGACGTGATCGGGGTGATCGTCGAGCCGAGCCGAGTCCGGGTTCGGCACGTTGAAGGCGCCTTTGCCCTTCACCCTTCGGCTTGATTTCGGGTGCCCGTCTTCGTATTTTATTCGGGTATCGGTGTTGGTGCTTTTCCGGTACGCTTATGTCCGCGTGGCCAGAGGAATCCACGACAAACGAGAGGATGTACTGAGCATGGCCGTGTCCACGATTGCAGACGACAAGAAGAAAGCGCTGAGCCTCGCCATCGCGCAGATCGAGAAGAGCTGCGGGAAGGGGTCCATCATGCGCATGGACGCGAAGGAGAAGGTTCGCGTCGAGGCGGTGCCGACGGGCGCGATCAATCTCGACGCCGCCATCGGCGTCGGCGGGATCCCGCGTGGGCGAGTGACGGAGATCTACGGACCGGAGTCGAGCGGCAAGACGACACTGTGTCTCCATGTCGTCGCCAACGCGCAGAAGATGGGCGGCGTCGCCGCCTTCATCGACGCGGAGCACGCACTCGATACGGAGTACGCGCGCAAGCTGGGCGTGGACGTGGAATCGCTGCTCATCTCGCAGCCCGACACGGGAGAGCAGGCGCTGGAGATCTGCGAGATCCTGGTGCGCTCCGGGGCCGTGGACATCGTGGTCATCGACTCGGTGGCGGCGCTGGTGCCCAAGGCGGAGATCGAGGGTGACATGGGCGACAGCCACGTCGGCCTGCAGGCGCGCCTCATGAGTCAGGCGCTGCGCAAGCTGACCGGCGCCATCGCTCGCAGCAAGACGATCGTGATCTTCATCAACCAGCTCCGTGAGAAGATCGGCGTGATGTTCGGCAATCCGGAGACGACGACCGGCGGCAAGGCGCTGAA
>JBKJIY010000082.1:0-35969 GCA_046598315.1 Gemmatimonadaceae bacterium | reverse complement strand
CCCGTGGCGCTCGACGTGCTGGATGGACGGACCCTGGAGAAGCGCAACGTGACCACGCTCGCCGCAGCCTTGCGCGGTGCGGCACCAGGCGTATGGCTGTGGGAGCGTGCGTCGTCCAGCCTCATCGCGCAGTACGGTGGCGTGCGCGGCGCGAGCTCATTCGGTGCGACCTATCCCAAGATCTATCTCGACGGCGTGGAGGTCGCCAACTCGCTGCTCATCACCCGGCTCGATCCCGAGGTGATCGACCGGGTGGAGATCATCCGCGGGCCGCAGGGCGCGGCGCTTTACGGTGCCGACGCCATCAGCGGCGTGATGAACATCGTCTCGCGGCACGAGGGCAGCGGTGCGGCCTCGGTCCGAGGATCGCTGCGCACGGAAGAGGGCGTCGTGCAGAGCGACTACGCGTCCGGCACGGTGGCCACGCACTCGCAACGACTGGCGGTGAGACGAGGATCCAATCTTCGATCAGCTGGAATCGGCGCGACCTTTTCGCAGACGGGCGAGTTCATCCCATCGGCGCAGAGCAGGCAGTTTTCGGTCCTCGCGGACACGCGCGTGGTGAGCGCCGCGGGCTCCCTCACCGGCACGGCGCGCCTGTACGGCGTGCGGGCGGGCGCCGGACACAGTCCGCTGCTGCGCACCTCGCTGGTGCCGGCGCCGACACGGGGAAATAGTGCCGCAGAACATTCCGTCGCGGTGGCCAGTCCGGAGCCGCAGCGCCTGCGCGAGTACACCGTCGGGACCACCGCGGTGTCGGGGGCCGGCGGACGGTGGACGCACACCCTCATCACAGGGCTCGACGGCTATCGCCTCGACAACGCGGCCGACGTGTCAGGACCGTTCCCGTCGAGTCTCGATTCCGCTCTGCAGTCGGCGCGCGGTGCCGGCGACCGGGCGACATTCCGTGCGAGCACCGTGACTCGGCTGGGGGAGGACGGCGCGTCAGCGAACGGATCGTTCACGCTCGGTGTCGAGCACTCCGTTCTTCGGCAGCGGAGCGCGCTGAATGACGCGCGTACCCTCGCACCGGGTCAACGGGCGCCACAACCCGCCGCGATGCCGGTCGTCGAGCAGTGGCGCCACAACACCGGCGTCCTCGCCCAGGCCAGCGCGGCGCTGCACGACCAGCTCTACGTGAGCGGTGGCCTGCGTGTGGAGCGAAACAGCGCGCTGGCTGCGGGTTCCCGCCATCCCGTGCTGCCCATGCTCGGCGCTGCCTGGGTCCGACGGATCGGCGAGGCCGAGGTGAAGCTGAGGGCCGCCTATGGCAAAGGCATTCGCCCACCGCAATCGCCCGCGCTGGATCATGGCCGGATCGCCGGCAGAACGCTCACGGTGCAAGTCGGGCTGGATCCGGAAGTCCAGCAGGGCATCGAGGGAGGCATCGAGCTGCATCTGGGCGGCGCGCTGTCCGTGCAGGTGACTCGCTTCGATCAGCACGCGACCGGTCTGCTCCAGAACGTCGTGACCTCCGTCGATACCTTCACGCGTGCGGGAAGTATCCAGCGACGCGTGCTGTACGAGATGGAGAACGTCGGCGCGATCCGCAACGCCGGCTGGGAGATCAGCGCGACAGCTCGGCGCGGCGGGCTCGAGCTTGCATCCGCTTTCGCGCAGGTGAGCAGCCGCGTAGATGCCATCGCCGCCAGATATCGTGGCGACCTTCAGGTGGGCGACCGCATGCTCGAGATTCCCGCCCGAACCGCCAGCGTGTCAGCCGTGTGGAACGCCTCGAGGTGGACCGTGTCCCTGAGCGGGGCACGGGCATTCGACTGGATCGGGTACGATCGTCTGGAGTTGGGTCGGGCACTTCTGAGCTCGCCGGCGGTCGCTAGACAGCTCGTCGGCGTGAAGCTGCGCCGATACTGGCGACAGTATGACGGCACGACGCATCTCACGGTGGGAGTGTCGCGCGAGCTCGGGCGGCGGGTAGCGGTGGTGGCCACTGGCGAGAATCTGCTGGGCGGACAGCTGGGGGAGCCCGACAATCTGGCCGTGCGGCCAGGGCGCACCATCACGGCGGGGCTCAGAGCCGGCTTCTAGTCGGACGAGAGCGGTGCGTGCCGAGTTGGCAGGAAACACCTTCGGGATAGCTGCGGCGGGGCATCGCATGTAGTATCGGCGTGGCTGCCGCGAGTTCGCCAGAGCGTTCGTGCGCACACGGCCGCCGCCAGACCACCTCCTCGCCAACCGTCCTCCCGGAGCTGCATCGATGGTTTCTCTCCAAGTCCGCGTTCTCACCCTCGGCGTCTGCTGCGCCGTCGCGCTGCTGGCGCCCTCCGCCGCGCTCGCGCAGCGTGACGCTCCGGTGCCGACGGCGGCGGATTCGATCAAATACAAGTATGCCAGCAATCCTCGGCTCGACGCGCTCAAGGCCGAAGCCGCGCGGGAGATCGAGAAGAAAGCCAAGGACATCCAGGTGATGGTCGACCAGGTGTTCTCCTTTGGTGAACTCGGATTCCAGGAGTTCGAGACGTCGAAGTATCTTACCGGCATTCTCGAGGAGAACGGCTTCAAGGTGGAGCGCGGTGTCGCGGGCATCCCCACGGCATTCGTCGCGCGATGGGGGTCCGGCAAGCCGGTGATCTCGCTCGGCAGCGACATCGACGACATCCCGCAGGCGTCCAACAAGCCGGGCGTGGGGTACCGCGATCCCATGACGGTCGGGGCCCCTGGTCATGGTGAGGGACACAACGCCGGGATGCCGCTCAACATCGCCGCGGCGCTCGTGGTGAAGAAGATCATGGAGCGCGACAAGATCCCGGGCACGCTGGTGCTCTGGCCCGGCGTCGCCGAGGAGCAGATGGCCGGCAAGGCGTTCCTCGTGCGGGCGGGGGTGTTCAAGGACGTCGACGTCACCCTGTTCACGCACGTGTCCAACCAGCTCGGCGTGTCGTGGGGCCAATCCAGCAGCAACGCGCTCATCTCGGCGATCTTCAAGTTCAAGGGCTCCAGCGCGCACGCTGCCGGCGCACCGTGGCGCGGCAAGAGTGCGCTCGACGCCGTGATGCTGATGGCGAATGCCTGGGAGTTCCATCGCGAGCATCTGGAGCTCGCCACGCGCTCGCACTACGTGATTCCCGATGGTGGCGACCAGCCGAACGTGGTGCCAAGCACCGCGAGCGCCTGGTTCTACTTCCGCGAGCGCGACTATCCGCGGACGCTGCAGATGTTCGAGGACGCCAAGAAGATGGCGCAGGGCGCGTCACTCATGACAGGCACGCAGATCGACACGATCATGATGGTGGGCTCGGGGTGGAGCGGGCACTTCTCGCGGCCGATCGCCGAGGCGATGTTCGAGAACATCAAGACCGTGGGCACGCCGGTGTGGGACGAGAGGGACCAGGCGCTCGCGAGGGGCCTGCAGCGCGAGCTCGGCGTGCCGGACAGCGGACTCACCGTGCGGCCAGGCCGGTTGACCGGGCCGGTGAACGAGGCCACGCGGATGGGCGGCGGCTCGGACGACATCGGCGACGTGAGCTGGAACGTGCCGACGATTACGCTGAACTTTCCGTCGAACATCCCCGGCACGCCCGGCCACAACTGGGCCAACGCCATCGCCATGGCCACGCCGATCGCACACAAGGGTGTCGTGGCAGGCGCCAAGGTGCAGGCAATGACGATGCTCGACATCCTGATGAAGCCACAGGTCGTGGCCGACGCGTGGGACTACTTCAGAAACGTGCAGACGAAGACGACGAAGTACGTCCCCTTTTTCGCCCTCACCGACCAGCCGCCGATCTGGATGAACGAGCAGATCATGGCGAAGTACCGGCCGGAGATGAAGAAGCTGTACTACGATCCGAAGCGATTCGATACGTATCTCGAGCAGCTGGGGATCACGTATCCGACGGTACGGAAGGTGGTGCAGTAAAGCAGGAAGACAGGAAGACAGGAAGACAGACGGGCACACCGGGAGGTTCCGGTGTGCCCGTCGCTGTCTTCCTTCATTAACTGCCGTTCCCGCCGTGATTGTCTTCCTGTCTTCCTGTCTTCCTGTCGTCCTGCAGTTCTCAGGGCACCCGCGGCAGCGTATGCGCCTTGTCCAGCTTGGGCTGGATCGCGCGGTCGTAGCCGAGGTGCGAGGTGTCGGGCTTGGCGGCGGGCTTCGTGGTCGTCCGTCGGCGCGGCGCGGCGGCGGGCGGCGTTGCGGCGCTGTCTGCCGCCCTCTCCGGCGTGCTCGAGGCCGTCGCTGGCACCACGTCGGACGGCGGAGCCATCTCCGGCCTGGGGCCGGGAGAGATCGTGTCCGCGCGGATGCTGTCGGCGTTCTTGTCCTTCACGGCGCACGCGGCGAGGGAGATGGCGGCGGCGAGGGCGAGTGTCGTGGTTGCAACCTTCATGAGTCGATCACCTGGGAATGTGCTTTCGGATGGGAGCACCGCGCGTGTGCGTGCCGCCGGGGCCGATGATCACGCCGTCGCCGGGCAGACTCGTCTCCCATTCCTCCAGAGGCGCGTCGGGGCCCGCCCGCACGGCTTGCAGCGAGCCGATGGCGATGGTGTACGGATCGGCGGCGTCTGGATTGATCACGTAGCTGAGATCGCCGAGGGCGCGCACGGTCATCACGCTCACCGGCATGGCGCCGGAGCGCTCGGCGAAGCCGGTCATCAGCTCCGTGTCGAAGACCGACTCGCGCCAGTGCGAGTCGCGCGTACCCTGGCCGCCGGTGTTCTCCAGTGGCACCGTCTCCGCGCAGCTGACGGATCCTCCCACCTCCCGACAACCCTGCACGCCGCCGGCGCCCGTGTACCGCGGGTTCGTCGTATCCGCCTTGGAGACGAACAGGTTGGTGGACGCATTCCACAGCGTGCCGAAGCCCACCACATGCAGCATCTCGTGGGTGATCACGTCCTGCAGGCTGCCGCCATTCGTCAACCGCTCCAGATCGGCCTCGTCGAACGACATGATGCCGATCACGGGAAGGTGCCGCGCCGCCGCGCTGCGCGTGGCGCATGGACCCGCCTGCGCGAGGATCTTGCCGGGCCCGTCGATCGGCTGGATGGCGGCGTAGATGATCACGTCGTCCACCACCTCGTCGATGATGGGCAGTCCGGGCATCCCGCAGAATTCCGCCAGGTTCAGGCTGCCCGTCCTCACGCCGATGATGTCGCCGACGATCATCGCGTTGATGCGGGCCGCCGCATTCGCGAACAGCGTCTGCTGCGCGGGACTCATCGGCGCGCCGAAGAAGCGCACGTCCACGTTGAACTCGCTCCGCACCGTCGCGGTCACATCCACGGTGAAGGTGCCCAGCGTGGCGCGGATCACCTGCGGAAGAACGCTGCGGCCGAGATCCCATGCCGGCACCGCGATGATGCCGGCGGCGTCCGCCGTCACCGTCTGCGCGGCCAGCCGGCCCCCCCCTGCGATCACGGCGAACGTCGCCGGCGTGGCGGTGGTCACACCGTTGCCGAACCGATCCTTCACTGCGAGCTGGATGGGCGACACCCGCGTGCCGGCCAATGCCGTCTGCTTGTCGCCCGCCAGCACGGCCAGCGCCGCCGGCGCGCCGGCGCGCGCGGTGATCTGGATGACGAGTGGCGCGAGTCCGGCCGCGCTCACCGTGATGGTGTTCGTGCCGGCCACCGTGCCGAGGGTGTAGGTTCCGAGCGGCGTCGGTCCCTTGGCCGTGGTCGTCGCGGGAGATGCCAGCGTCCCGCCGCCCGGCGTCACCACGATGGTGAGCGCAATGCCGGAGATGGGATTGCCGTTCTGATCGTTCACCACGACTGCCGGCGCGTCGGACAGCATCTCGCCCACGACCCCGCTCAGCGCGGTGCTGGATGCCAGCGTGATGGACGTGGGGGTCTGTACCGGCTCGCTCGACCCGCAGGCGGCACCGGCACCGAGCAGGATCGCCATACCTGCCGATCGAAGGAACCGCATTGAGCGAGCCGTCACAGGAGTCGGTCGAGAGAGAAGAGCGTGCTGGAGAACATGTGTTCCAAGACTACTTCACACGGGGCGACGTCACAGGTGACGGCGCATGACGCAGGTGCTCTGCCACGACTCCCCCGCCCGGCGTAACGTCGTCGTTCCCACCCTCCCTACCCCAACATGCGAAATACCTTCCGCCTCCTAGGTGCGCTCGTTGCCGGACTCCTGCTCGGCCTGCTGCTGCAGGGCCAGTCCGGCGCCCTCGTCGGACCGACCCTCTCCCTGCTGGGCGTGGTGGGTACGTTGTTCCTGAACGGCATCCGCATGCCCGTGATCCCGCTGGTGGCGGCGGCGGTGATCGGCGGCATCGCCCACGCGGCCGCCTCCGACGGCACGGCGCGCGTGGCCAGGCGGACGACGCTGTTCGCCGCCCTGTCGCTCCTGGCGACCGCCGCCGTCAGCGCCCTGCTGGCGAGCTGGCTGCTTGGTGCGGTGACGGCCGGCGCCTTGCCCGGTGTGGACAGCGGCGCGGCCGCTCCTCCGCCAAATGTGATGCAGTGGATCACCGATCTCGTGCCGGCCAATCCCCTGAAGGCGGCGGTGGACGGAGCGCTCCTTCCACTGCTCGTCTTCGCGGTCGCCGTAGGCGTCGCGGCGCGCTCGATGGGCGACGAGACGCGCCACGCCGTGGGTCGCGGCTGCGACCTCATCCGCGATCTCATGGCTCGAATTGTCGGCATGGTCCTGCGCGCCGCGCCACTGGGCATCTTCGCCATTGCCGTCACCTTCGCGGCCCGGACCGGCCGGCCGGCGCTCGCCGCGCTCGCGTCGTACCTGCTCGTGGTCACGGTCGGTTGCGCCCTGGCGATCGCCGCACTGTACGTCGTCGTCGCGCTGATGACGCGGGTGCCCGTGCGGCGATTCGCGCGCGCCCTGCTTCCGGCGCAGCTGGTCGCCTTTGCCACGCGCTCGTCGCTCGCCGCGTTTCCGGCGATGCTCACCGGCACGCGCGACGTGCTGCAGTGCGACCGGACGGCCACCGATGTCGTGCTGCCGCTGGCGCTCTCGATGTACCGGCTCGGCGCCGCCGTCGGGATGATGGTGAGCATCGTGTTGATCGGGCAGCTCGCCGGCACGCCGCTCTCTCCCGCCGCGCTCGCGGGCGCCTGCGTGCTGGTGAGCGCCATGAGTCTGGCCATCCCCGGCATCCCTGGCGGGATCATCGTGGGCCTGCTGCCGGTGCTCGCCACCCTCGGCCTCCCGACGGCGCCGGCGGCGTTGCTGTACGGAGTGGATCCGCTGCTGGACATGTCGCGCACGACGCTCAACGTGAGCGGGCAGTTCACCCTCGCAGTGTTGTCCTCCCGCGACGACGAGGCGCTGGAGACGCCCTGAGACGCATGTCGCCGCTCGCGCGGCGCTGGGGGGCAGCGCGGCGCGAGGCCTTACCGCGCGCTCGGCGCGCGGAACCGCACGCCCGGTGCACCCCGCCGCGCGATGCCGTTGGCACCGAGCGTGACGCCCGGGCCCAGGAGCGCACGCTCCCAGGGCGCGTCCGCCGGACCTGCGCCCGACGGAGCATCGCGAAGCGAGCCGATGGCGATGGTGTACGGATCCGCCGCCGGCGGATTGACGGTGTAGCCCAGATCGCCCAGACTTCGCACCGACATCACGCTGAGCGGCATCAGACCGGTCCGCTCGACGAACCCGGTCATCAGCTCGGAATCGAACACCGATTCGCGCCAGTGCGAATCGCGCGTACCTGGTCCGCCGGTGCCCTCCAGCGGAACGGTCGCCGCGCACGTGGTGGTCCCGCCCACCTCCCGGCACCCCTGGATCCCCCCCGCACCCGTGTACCGGGGGTTCGTGGTATCGCTCTTGGCGACCAGGTTGTTCGGCGTGAACCACAGCGTGCCGAAACCGACGACGTGCAGCATCTCGTGGGTGATCACGTCCTGCAGCCGGCTGCCATCGGCGAGCGCGGGAAGATCGGCCGAGTCGAACTGCATGATCCCGACAGCGGGCAGATTGCGGTCCGTGGAATCACGCACCGCGCATGGACCCGCCTGCGCGAGAATCTTTCCCGGGCCGTCGATCGGCTGGATCGACGCATAGATGATGACGCCGCGAATGGTTTCGTTGAGCGTGGGCAGCCCAGGCGTTTCGCAGAAGTCGGCGAGGTTGATGTTCTGCGCACCGACTGGACGCAGGGCGCCCGTGATGATGGCCCGCACCCGCGCGGCGGCGTTCGTGAAGAGCGTCTGCTGCTCGGCGGTCATCGTCCCGCCAAAGAAGCGGACCTCCAGGGTATACGACGACTCGACGGTGGCGCTGATGTCGATGGAGAAGGTTCCCTGGCTCGCGCGAATGAGTTGCGGCGTGACGCTCTTGCCTACGTCGAACCCGGGCACCGTGATGATTCCACTGGCATCGGGGGTGGCCGTCGTGGTGACGAGGGTCCCGCCGCCTTCGCGCACCTCGAAGGTCACGGGCGTCGTACTCGCCACCCGGTTGCCGAAGCGATCCGTGACGGCGAGTTGCACGGGACCGAGCCGGGTGCCCGCCTTGACTGACTGGTTGTTGCCCGACACGATCACCAGGGCGGCGGCTGGACCCGGCGTCGCCTGAATGGTGATCACGATCGACGCGAGGCCGGGAGAGGCAATCGTGATGGTCTGCGGGCCCGCCGTGGTACCCAGTCGCACCGTGCCGATCGGCGTGGGTCCCCCCTGCGACGTGGTGGCGGCGTTGGTGATGGTGGCCCCGCCGGAGGTGACGGTGATCGTCAACGGCACGCCCCCGAGCGGGTTGCCGCTCTGATCGCGCACCACGACGGAGGGAGCGACGGCGAGCTCCGTTCCGACCTCGCCGGTCAATGTGGCCGAGGACGCGATGGCGAGCGTCGTCGGCGTTCGCACCGGCTCACTCGTACCGCCTCCGCAGGCGAGCGAGAGGCCGAGCACGGCCAGGGCGGCAGACGCGGCGAGGCGCCGGGTCGAGCTGGGAACGAGGCGCGGGAGAGGCATCGAGGTCGGCCGGCGGTGAGCGAGCGAGCGAATCCGGTACGAGCGCATGACGGGTGCCAAGGGGGAATCCGTGCGAGAGCGCACGTCAGCGACCGCCTACGCCCCCCGCGGCGGCGATGAAGTCCTCGAACATCTCACGCGAATGCGTGTCGTGGTCGGTGAGCGCTTCGGGGTGCCACTGCACGGCGAACACGTAGCTCTCTCCGATCGTCTCCAGGCCCTCCACCAGCCCATCGGGTGAGACGGCCGTCGGTTTCAAGCCGGCACCGAGCTCCTTCACCCCCTGGTGATGCATGGAGTTCACCTGCAGCTCGCCCTCCCCGAAGAGCCGCGCCAGCCGCGTATCGGGGGAAACGACAACGGAGTGCGCCAGAAAGTCTCGCCGAAACGACGCACCCGTAAAGGGGAAGTAGTCGTGCTTGATGGATCCGGGCAGCTGCTCGGCAAGGTCCTGATACAGCGATCCGCCGGCCGCCACGTTGATCAGCTGCATGCCGCGACAGACGCCGAGCACCGGCTTGCCCTCTTCCATCGCCCACCGGGCCAGCAGCAGCTCCACGCGATCGCGCTCGGGGTCGGTTCGGTCGCAGAGGGGGTGCGGTGAGGTGCCGTACGACGCGGGGTCGATGTCCGCGCCGCCGGGCAGGAAGACCCCATCGAGCGCGTCGAACACCCCGCGCAGCGTGCCCTCGTCCACCAGGGGAATCATCCACGGGATGGCCCCCGCCGCGGTGAGCGTGGTGATGTACCGCTGGCTCATCACCCAGCTGGGGGGGATCTCCGCGGACACGCCTCCCAGGCTCTGGAGCGTCTGGGTGGGGATGCCGATGACGGGGCGCGTGGCGCGCGGGACGACCGAGGACATGACGAAAGTTAGCCGGTCAGACCAGCGAAGCGGGCGCCGCCGTGAGGTCGAGCGCACGGACGCGCGCGGCGAGCTCGGGACGGACGCCGTCGGCCGTCTCGGCGACGACGTGCTGGACGACCTGCTTCAGATCCCCCGTGCGATCGAACACGGCGAGCTGCCGATCAGCGCTCGTGCCGGTGCGCATGATCTCCAGCGCATATTCCACGTCCTTCCGGCTGCCCAGCTCGTCCAGCACGTCGTCCACGAACCAGTGCAGGATCTCGGCGATCAGCTCGCGCGCCGGGAACTCCCGCTGCTTGCCGAAGTCGATCAGGTTCCCATCGAGGCCGAAGCGCACGGCGCGCCACTTGTTCTCCTCGATCATCGTCGAGGGATAGATGCGGAAGGTGAGGTTCTGCGAGCGCAGCCGCCACATCTTGCACACGATCGCCTGCAGGATCGCCGCGATACAGACCGCCTCGTCCACCCGCGTGCACACGTCGCACACGCGAAACTCCAGCGTGGGATACAGATGGTGCGGGCGCACGTCCCACCAGATCTTGGAGCCGTCAGGGATCGACTTCGTGGCGACGAGCGAGTCGAGCAGTTCGGTGTACTCGCCGTGTGTGCGCATGATGGGCGGGATGCCCGTGCGCGGAAAATTGCGGAACACGATGGAGCGGTACGACTTGAGTCCTGTACGCCGCCCTTGCCAGAACGGCGACGAGGTGGAGAGGGCGAGGACGTGCGGCAACAGATAGCGCGAGACGTTCATCACGTCCACCATGAACTCCCGGTCCTCGATCCCCACGTGGATGTGGGTGCCGAAGATGAGGAGTTGCTGCGCCAGATCGGCGAGGTCCTGCTTCACTCCCATGTACCGCTCGAGCGGCGTGATCTCCTGCGTGGTCCAGCAGGAGAACGGGTGCGTCCCCGCCGCGGCGATGACGAGACCGCTCTTGCCGGCGAGGTCCATCACCATGCCGCGCAGCCGCACCAGCTCCTGCCGCAGATCGGCCGGCGTGTGGCACACCTTGCTCCCCACTTCGACCATGCTCTGGTGCAGCTCGGGCTTGATCTCGTCCATGATCATCTTGTCACCGTTGAGGATCTCGGTGATGTACGACTTGAGCTCCCAGGTGGTGGGGTCGATGATCTGGTACTCTTCCTCGATGCCGATGGTGAGCGATGGCGCTTTCATCAGCGAGGCTCCACGATGAAGGTTGGGGTCTGGCTGCCGCCGCCCGCGGTGACGTTGAGCAGCGACGCGGTGCCGAGGCGCGTGAGACAACCGTCGATCTGATCGCCGTACGCGGCGTATGGCGCCGTATCCACCATCCGGTCGGCGAACACCACGGCGCCATCCACGAGGCTGGGGTACGCTTCCCTGGGCAGCGGGATGCGCTCCTGCACGATATACGGCTCCCCGAGGGCGACGTCCACTGCCGAGCCCCACTCGGCATCGCTCACCTCCCAGCCGAGCACGATCCCCTTGCCGCCGTACTCGTCGTTGGGCTTGAGCACCAGCTCGTCCTTGTGCGCGGCGATCCACGGGAGCAGGTCGATGTCGCGGCCCTGGTGGCGCGTCGAGCGCTCCTCCACCACGCGTGTCCACGGGATCGACGCTTCGATGGCGGCGAGCTCGTCCTGGTCGAACAGCGCGGCGTTGCGCTCGTCGCTGAGGACGGCGAGCGACGCCTTCTTGTGCAGGATCTTGCAGCTCGGCGGATTCACGAGACAGACGGCACGGTCGCGGAAGGCGCGGAAGATCGGGTGGTCGAGGCCGCACCGGTCGTGGAGCTCGTGTGTGAGCACCCGCTTGTACACCACATCGATCTCGCCATGGGGGGAGCGGAGGCGGCCGCCCTCGTACGTCACCTCGGCCGGATCGACGATGACGCAGTCGACGCCCTGTCGAATGAAGTAGTCCTGGAACAGGAGAAACTCCGAGCGCGTCGGCACCCCTTCCCAATCCACGATGGCGATCCGCGGGCGGATGCCCGTGCGGCCTCCCGACCACTGCTCGTAGGCATCGAGGAGCACGTGCAGCACGTGATGACGCGCCGGGATCGCCCGTGCGTCCCAGCGGCGCAGGAAGTGCCGCATCACCGGCAGGCCGAAGAACACCTCGGCCAGCGCGTCGTTGTACCCGGCGCCGGCTGGCGTCTCGGCGTTGTATTCCGTGAAGCGCAGCCCGTTCGCGCCCACGAAGAAGGCGTCGAGCCGCGAGACCGGGCTCGCATCGCGGAATCCGGGATCGACGCGCACGAGCGAACGTTCCCAGTCGGTGAGGCGGACCTGGTCGAGCACGAAGTCGTCGTGCAGC
The DNA here is from genome assembly GCA_046598315.1 of Gemmatimonadaceae bacterium. GTDB lineage: Bacteria > Gemmatimonadota > Gemmatimonadetes > Gemmatimonadales > Gemmatimonadaceae > AG11. Next base: position 23,887 of record JBKJIY010000082.1, on the reverse strand, counting down.
GCCGCCTCGTGCGCGCGCCGGAAGGCGCGAAGGATCAACGCCCCTCGCTCCTGCAGAAAGCGATACTGGCCGGGGGTGAGAAAGCGCGGACGCAGCACGGTACACATCGGGCGGTCGCCGAAGTAGAGACCGCGCGCGTGCTGCTGCCGCTCGAGCTGCGCGTTGGACTCCCGCGCCAGCTCGTCGGTGAGCAGCGCGTGGTACTCGACGACGGCATCGCGCGGCACCGTCACACGGCGCCCTCGCGCCGGCCCAGCAGGAAGCCGCCGCCGGACACATCGAGCGGCCGCTTCGGCGCCTTGGCCAGGCGGATCACCATGTCGGCCATGTGCTTCACCGCCCACTCGAAATAGTGCGGCGTGAGCGAGTTCACGTCCATGTCCGGCGCCGGGTTCATGAAGTCGATGGCATACGGCACGCCGTCCTTCACCGCGAACTCCAGCGAGCACATGTCGTAGCCCAGCGCGCGCATCAGGGTGAGCGAGTCCTTCACGATGCGCGCGCCGAGCTCCGGAGAAAGATGCTCGTGCTCCACGTGATACTTCCGTTCCCCGGGATCGTAGCGCATGGGCAGCACGTCGCGCTGGCCGATGGCGAGACAGCGGATGAACTGCTCCCACTCGATGAACTCCTGGATCACCATCGTGAGCTGCCCCGAGTCGTCGTACGCCTCGATCAGCTCGTCCATGGAGCGGCAGACGTACACGTCGCGCCAGCCGCCGCCGTGCGCATCCTTGAGGATGCACGGCAGGCCGATGTGGTCGACGATCGCCTGCCAGTCGAGCGGATACTCGAGGTTGCGCAGCGACTCGTCATGGTTGATGCCGGGGATGTACTCCCGGTTGGGCAGGACGATCGTCTTGGGATGGGCGACGCCCAGACGAGTCGCGAGCGAGGCGTCGAGAAGCTTGTCGTCGGCGCTCCACATGAACGGATTGTTGACGATCGTCACGCCCTGGAGTGCGGCATGCTTGAGGTATGTCCGGTAGTACGGGACCTCGTGCGAGATCCGGTCGACGATCACCGCATAGGGCACCGGCTCGTCCATCGCCGTGCCGCCGAGCTTCACGTACTCCACCTCCACGCCCTCGTTCCGCTGCGCCACCTCCTGGATGAAGGCGGGAGGAAACGACCACTCGCGGCCGACGATCAATCCGACTTTCAGCATGGCTCGACGGGAAAGGGGATGGCGCAACCGGCGCTACGGGACCTGCTCAGTCGTGACCGCCGATGTACGTGCGGACCATGTCGCGCCAGAAGGGCCAATCATGCGACCAGCCGCTCCAGATGCGCAACGCATGCCAGATGCCCTTGCTGTCCAGGCGACCCGAGAAGTCCTCGTTGCCCGCCCGCATGCCATCGTCGCGGCCGATGGCGATGATGATGTCCTGGCGACGGATGGCCGCCAGCCGGTCCGGATCGGAGTCGCCCAGGACGAAGTCACTGGGGTTGTAGTGGTAGATCGTGGCGTCCGAGTAGCCGTCCGTCTGCTCGCGGATATCGTAGAGCCCGCTCATGCCGAGAATGCGCTGCACCTTGTCCGGGTAGCGCAGCCCGAAGCACATGGCGTGATACGCGCCGAAGCTGGCGCCCGTGGTGACGAGAAAGGGATTGTCGTTCCGGCTTTCGGTGAGCGGGAGCACCTCGTGCCGCAGGTAGTGGTCGTACGCCGCATGATACTCGGCGCGGTCGTGCGGGTGCTTCCACCTGGCGTACCAGCTCTCCGCGTCCACGCTGTTCACGCACCAGAGCTGGAACCAGCCCTGGTCGATCATCGGGGCCAGGGCCGAGATCATCCCCTGGTCCTCCCACTCGTGAAAGCGGCCCATGCTCGTGGGGAACACGAGCACCCGCGCGCCAGCATGGCCGAACTGCAGCAGCTCCATGGGGCGGCCACCGAGAGAAGGGCTGTCCCAGCGATGGTATTCGCGGTGCACGGGTCTGACGGTGAAGGTGAACGAAGGACTCGGGCCGGCGTACGGTGAGCAGGTGACCTACGTCCGCGGATAGAGAAACTTCAGCACCGCACCCACCCTGGCACCCCAGCTCCGCTCGTTGTGCTCGCCTCCCTCCGCCTCGCAGTACGCGAGATCCTGGCCAAGCGTCCACCCCTTTGCCAGGAGCGCGTCGCGCAACAGCCGGGCGTTGGGGATGACGTCGGGATGCCCCTCATTAGTGCCGGCGTCGAGCCAGATCCGCTGCGCCGGACGCACGCCAAGCGCAGCCACCTCGCGAAGGATCACCCGGTCGTCCCACCACACGGAGGGCGAGAGCGCGGCGATCTTGCCGAACGCCAGGGGATAGTGCAGCCCGAGGTGCATGGTCAGCAGCCCGCCCATCGACGAGCCCGCCATGCCGGTGCTCTCCGCGCTTGGCAGCGTCTTGTACCTGCCGTCGATGAACGGCTTGAGCTCCATCACGAGCATCCGGCCATAATCGTCGGCATGACCGCCGCCGCCCTGGTCCGCACGCTTCGTTGGCGCGTACTCGTCGATACGGTGCACACCTGTATTGTAGATCCCCACGATGATGATGGGCTCGATCTGGCCCGCGGTGATCAGCGCCTGGGCGCTCTCGTCCACGTGCCATTCCTCACCGAACGAGGTCGCGCGGTCGAAGATGTTCTGGCCGTCGTGGATGTACAGGACCTGGTAGCGCTCCGCCGACGCGTCCGTGTAGCCGGGCGGCAGATACACGATCACCGTGCGATCGTGCTCGAGGAAGTCGCTGTGAAACGCCACGTGCGTGCGAATGTCGCCCGTGAGCGTGTGGCGTTCCTCAGCAGGAAGCACGGCGATGTCGTCCGGTGTGTCGGTCATGCGGGGCAATGGCGCGGGTGTTATGTTGGCTCGCCCAATATAAACGCGCGACCCGCGGCGCCATCCAACGCGCGCGGCCCGGGCAGCATGACGCAACACCTACGACCTCGACCTCATCTATGCAGATGTTCTCGTCGCTGGCGGCGGACACCACCCGCATCGCGACCTATGCGCTGATCCTGTTTCAACTGCTGGTCGCCTTCGCCTGCTGGCGCGCCACGATGCGACCGTTGGGCCGGCAACGCGATGCGATCCGCCGCCTGGTGGGCCAGACGTCGCACGAATCGCCGGTGATGATCGGCCCTGATGCGCCGTTCGAGCTGCAGGATGCCTGGCGACGCGTGACGCCGGACGGCGATCACCGCGAGGTGATGGAGGTGGCCGACGCCTTCGATCCCGACGAGCTGCTGCCGAGCGCCTACAACGGCCGGCTGGATAGCGCGGCACCGGGCCTGTTCACCGGACTCGGCATCGCTGGCACCTTCCTCGGCCTCATCTACGCCTTCTCCCACATCGACCCGGCGCGCGCCGAGAGCAGCATCCAGCCGCTCATCCACGGCATGCAGATCGCCTTCGACAACTCGCTCGCCGGCGTCGTGCTGGCGCTGGCATGGACGGTGATCTCGCGGCGCATGCGGCATTCCTTCGACGTGGTCTCGCGCGATCTTGGCCGGGCGATCGAGATTCAGATCGGCCGGCGCACGCCGGGGGACCAGGTGCTCGCCGCATTTTCGTCGCTGCAGGCGTCGCTGTCGTCCAATCTCGCCACGCTGCAGCAGACGCTGTCCGGCAGCATGCTGGCGCTGCAGGGCACGACGACGGAGAGCTCCGCCGCCCTCCAGAACACGCTGGGCGGCCTGCAGTCCACCACCATCGAATCCTCGCGCGAGCTCCTGGACAAGCTCGTACCGGCACTGGAGCAGGCATTCAAGTCGCTCGTGGACATGCCGTTCGATCGCCTCGAGGGCGCGGTGTCGGCATACGGAGAGTCGGTCCGTGAGGCCGCGCAGAAGCAGTCCGAGGTCGTCGCGAGCCTGTTCGCGGCGGGCAGCCTGCTTGCCGACAACAAGACCGAACTCGGCAAGGCGCTCGCCGCCACCAGCGCGCACGTGAAGGAATTCGACCGTGCGCTGGTCCTGATGAAGGACCAGGCCGCCGCGTCCACGTCGATCGTGGCGCAGGCGCGTACGGCGGCGGAAAGCCTCGCGACGACGGCCAGCACCATCATCCTGGTCGGCGAACAGCACGGCAAGCTGGCCGGCGCCCTCGGCAGCGCGGTGGGCGAGTTGCGTCAGACGTCGGGCGCGCTGTCCTCGGCGGCGACGCAGTTCGACACCGCCGCCACGCGGCTCGAGAGCTCGGCGGGACGCATCGAGGGACTGTCGGCGGACGCCGCCGAATCGTCGGCGCAGGCGGCGCGCGCCGAACTGCAGCTCGCCGTGACCGAGATCGCCGCAGCGCTCAAGCAATTCGGCATCGAGTCGGCGGCGAGCTTCGAGTTGAGCAGCGGACGAGTGATCGCCTCGGTCAACGCCGGTCTTGCCGACATGACGGACCGGCTGGCGCCGTCGCTCACCGCGTTGTCGGTGGGGCTGCCCGATGCGATGACCAGTCTCGCGAACGTCACGAAGGAGGCCCCGGTGGAGATCGTGCGTGCCGTGGGAGCGCTGGATGCCGCCGTGCGACAGCTGGACGCCGGCACGCGCCAGTCGCTCGCCACGCAGCTCTCGCAGTACGACGCGGCGCTGGCCGAGGCGGTGGACCGGTTCTCCGGCACGCTCACGATGTGGGACGGCAAGATCTCCGACCTCGCCAGCGTCTCCGCCGAGCTCCGGGCCGCGATGGGAGCGCGCGCGGCGAAGTGATCGGACGCGCCCTGCGCCGCCGCGCCGAGCAGGCGGACGAGGCGCCCGAATACTGGATCACGTATACCGATCTCATGGTGAGCCTGCTCGTCGTGTTCGTGCTGCTGCTGTTCCTGACAATGTCCACCATGCAGCGCGATGTGACGGTGGTGCGCCAGACCGTGGCATCGAACGAGCAGATCCTCGCCATCGCGGCGGAGGAGATGGGCGCGGTGGGTCGCCGCGTTCATTATGATCCCAAGACGCAGACGCTGACGATGGACGCGCAGGTGCTGTTCGGCTTCGGGCTCGATTCCCTGCGGCCGGAGGGCTACGAGACGATCGCTGCGGTGGCAACGCGATTCATTCCGCGCCTGCTGCGCGACAGCGCGACCAGCCGGCAGCTGTCGGAGATCGTGGTGGAAGGACACACCGATACGGTCGGCACCTACCTCTCCAATCTGGACCTGTCGCAGAAGCGGGCACTCTCCGTGATGCGCGCGCTGGTGGCAATGACCGATACGATGCCCTATGGACCACGTCTGCGTGAGCTGATCACGGCGAGCGGCCGGTCGAAGATCGAGCCGAAGAGCGTGGGTGGCGTGTACGACGCGGCGCAGTCGCGACGGATCGAGCTGCGAATCCGCTTCCGCAACGACGAGATGCTGAAGCGGCTGATCCAGGCCCGCGTCCCGTCGGCCGGCCGGTGAGTCTGCTCGTCGCGGGGCCCTCGCGGTTGCTCGCGTCGCTGGTGGCGGTGAAGACAGCCCATCCCTACAGCGATCGTGGGCCGCTGGAGATGAGCCCGCGTCTTCGGGCGGATGCCGCCACACTCTGGGAGCGTCTGGGCGCAATGGCGCCGCGCCGCCGCGATGCGGCCGTCTCCCGCCTCTCCGGCATCGAGTTGCGGCTGCTCGCGGCCACCGCGAACAGCATGGTCAATCAGGAATGGACGCACGCGGCACTGGTCCGCGCCTGCCGCCACACGGCCGACGAAGCGCTGTCGGGCATTCTCTGGGAAGCGTTCCTGCTGTCGTCCGGCACCACCCCACTCCGTGCGCTGGCCGCGGAGATCGCCGCGCGGACCGACGCTCCCGCACTCTGGAAGTGGCTCGTCGGCGACGCCTCACCATCGGTGCTCGCGGCCAGCGCGTTCATGGGGCAGACACGGATGCAGTTCCGGGAGTGGATGATCCGCGCCGACGTTGCACTCGCGCCGTACACCACATTCGTGCACCTCACGCAGCTCCGGCTCATCACGCCCCCGATGCTGGAGCGCGTGGACCGGGCCGTCTCGCCGGCACAGATCGACGCGTGGTCGCTGGCCGCCGTGTCGTCGCCCGAGATGCCGGCGTGGCACCGCACGTATATCGAGACCACCGCCGGCCATCCGCGCGAGTCCGATCATGCGGTGCTCGTGCGCATCGTGGACGAGCATGGATCGCCGACTGATGGATACGACTTCTGGCGCGACCTGTCGCCGCGGGCCACGACCGATGTCGACCAGTGGCTGCGCGTGAAGCAACTCGCCGCGCTGATGCAGCGCGCGGATCTCGTGGAGTTCTGGCGGCGGATGCTGCCGGAGATCCGGAGCGCGATGCCCAATCGCGACGGACGCGTGGTGTATGTGCTGTTCGAGCATGCCGTAGCGGTGCAGTTTCTGGACGATGCGCCTGAGGTCGTCGTCTTTCCGGCGGACATGCTCGCCGTGCTGCGACGCGACGACGCGCACCGCATCCGGCAGCGAGTGCTCGAGCTTGCGGCGCACGCCGTGGGCCGGGTCACGCTGGGGGGAGATGCCGGGGAAGCGGAGATGCGAGCGGCGCTCGCGATGGCGTCACCGTGAGCGACGCAGGTACGACGCGCACGGCGCGCCGATGAGCGCGCCTCTCCTGGCCTCGATCGCGCTGGCCATTCTGGCGGTCGGCGCGCTCATCGGCCTGCTCGCGCAGCGGGCCGCGGCCTCGGCGGCCACCCTCGAGCTGGAGAAACGACTCGCCGACACCGTCGCGCGGCTCGAGATGGAGCGCGCGTCGTCGTCGGAAAAGATCGCCCTGCTCCAGCAGGCGGAGGCGCGATTGCGCGACTCGTTCCAGGTCCTCTCCGCCGACGCGCTGCGCCAGAACAACGATTCGTTCCTCCAGCTGGCGCGCACCTCGCTGGGCGAGCTGCACAGGGTCTCGGCGTCCGAGCTCGATGCACGCCAGCAATCCATCGCCGCGCTGATGGCCCCCATCCGCGAGGCGCTGGAGAAGGTGGACGTCAAGATCCAGGAGACGGAAGTCACCCGCGCCGGCTCGTACGAATCGCTGATGGAGCAGGTGCGCTCGATGGCGGAGACGCAGCGTGACCTGGGCGCGCGGACGAGAACGCTGGTGGACGCGCTGCGCTCGCCCGTGGTGCGCGGGCGATGGGGCGAGATCCAGCTCAAGCGCGTCTGCGAGATGGCGGGGATGATGGATCACTGCGACTTCGTGGAGCAGGCGAGCGTGGCCACCGCCGACGGCAGGCTCCGTCCCGACGTCACCGTGCGGCTGCCCGGCGGGAAACTGCTCATCGTCGACGCCAAGGCGCCGCTGCAGGCCTACCTCGATGCGATGGAGGCGGTCGACGACGCGACGCGCGAGCAGAAGCTGCGGGATCACGCGCGTCAGGTGCGGGATCATATCACGAAGCTCAGCGCCAAGTCGTACTGGGGGCAATTCGAGGAGACGCCGGAGTTCGTCGTCATGTTCCTGCCAGGCGAGACCTTCTTCAGCGCCGCGCTCCAATACGATCCCGGGCTCATCGAGTACGGGGTGGAGCAGAAGGTGATTCCCGCAAGCCCCACCACGCTCATCGCGCTGCTGCGCTCCGTGGCGTACGGCTGGCAGCAGGACAAGATCGCCCACAACGCCGCCGAGATATCGGCGCTCGGCAGCGAGCTGCACGACCGGATCCGCGTGTTCGCCAGGCACTACGCCGACATGAAGCGGCATCTGGAGGGCTCGGTGGAGGCGTTCAACCGGTCGGTGGGCTCGCTGGAGCGCAGCGTGTTACCGCAGGCGCGCCGCTTCCGGGCGCTCGGCGCCACCGCGGCGGCGGAGCTGGCCGAGATCGGGACGATCGACATGGCGCTGCGTACGCTCGACGCGGGCGACGCGGACACTCCGGCGGGCGCGTGACGCGCACCTCGGCCATACCGCGCACGCTTCTGCTGGCGCTCCTCGCGGCCGGCGAGGTGGGATTGCTCGTCGAGCTGGTCCTGCTGGAGCACTACGAATCCGTGTGGCAGTGGGCGCCTCTCGCCGTGCTGGCCGCATCGCTCGTCGCCAGCGTCGCTGCGTGGCGACGTCCGGGCCGGCGCGCACTGCTGCTGCTGCGCATGATGATGGCGGTGTGCATCGCGGCCGGGGCCGCGGGCGTGGTGCTCCATTTCCTCGGCAACCGGGATTTTGCCCTGGAGCGGGATCCGGCGCTGTCAGGGCTGGCGCTCGTCTTCAAGGTGCTCCGCGGCGCGACTCCGGCGCTGGCCCCTGGCGCTCTCGCCCAGTTGGGGCTTCTGGGGCTACTCTTCACTTATCGTCATCCCGCGCTGCATCCCGAGTACCACCCCGATCAGGAGATCACATGACCATCCAGCTCGCGCAGGTCGTACGTGCGGCGGCCGTCGCCGCACTGCTCACCGCCTGCGCCAAGGCCGACGCGCCGGTCGTCGATTCGACGGCGGGCATGAGCGCCGTGCCGGCTCCAGCGGTTGACAGCGCAGCGATGGCCGCGCCCGCGAGCCCGGCGGCGGCGCCCGCGTCGGCGAGCGGCATGATCGACCCCAACTCGGCGACGAAGGAGCAGCTCGTCGCGGTGGCGGGCATGACCGCCGCCGCCGCCGACGCGCTCATCGCCGGCCGGCCCTACGCCGACATGCTGGCCGCGGACAAGGCGCTCGGCGCGCACCTCGACGCGGCGGCGCGGAAGCAGGTGTACGCGCGGATCTGGAAGCCGATCGATCTCAACAAGGCGAGCGACGCGGAGATGATGCTCATCCCCGGCGTGGGCAAGAAGATGGCGCACGAGTTCGAGGAGTACCGGCCGTGGACGACGGCGGCGCAGTTCGAGCGGGAGATCGGCAAGTACGTGGACAAGGCCGAGGTGGCGCGGCTGCGGACGTACGTGGCGTTGCAGTAGGCTCCGGTTCAGCGGCGGAGTTCATCGCGCAGCGTTGGTCGCGGGCCGTGGTGGCGCCGGCGGGACTCGTCGTCGTTACGCGACGCGAGACGCCGACTCCACGACGGCCCGCTCCCTTGCTCCCGTGCTCCCTCCGGCCTGATCGAGCATCCTGCCCTCACTCCCCGTACGGGATCCAGATGTTCTTCACCTGTGTGGCCTCGCGCAGGAACTCGCGCCCCTCCCCCTCCGGTGCGTGCACCCAGTCGCGCGGCTCCCACTCCGCCCACGTCCGCTTCATGTTGCCGGCCGCGGCCAGCTCCACGGCGCGCGCGCCCTCCCGCGACCCGAAGTACCACACCGCATCCACGTCGTCGTGCTCGGCGAGCGTCTTCGCCAGGCCATCCTTGGCTCCGGTGACGATGTTCACCACGCCGGCGGGCAGATCCGACGTCTCCAGCACCTGATAGAAATCGGTGGCGGCCAGGGGCGCACGCTCTGACGGAATCGCCACGACGGTATTGCCCATCGCGATCGCGGGCGCGATGAGCGAGACGAGTCCGAGCAGGGGATGCTCCTCCGGCGCGGCGAGGCCCATCACCCCCAGCGACTCGTTCATGGCGAGCGCCACGCCGCGAATCGGCACCGCATGCACCTGGCCGTCGTACTTGTCGGCCCACGCACCGTAGGTGAACAGGCGACGCACGCACGCCTCCACTTCCATCGCGCCAGAGGAGCCGGTCATCGACGCGATGCGCCGCGCCAGCTCGTCGGCGCGCGTGGCGAGATTCTCGGCGATGTAATAGAGAATCTGCGCGCGGTTGTGCCCCGTCGCCCTGCTCCATCCGCCGAGCGCGGCGTGCGCGGCCTCCACGGCATTCCGCAGGTCCTTCCGGTTGCCCTCGCCCACATCGCCGATCGCCCGCCCGTCGGCACCGAGCACGGGCGTGGAGTAGCCGGAATCGGGACGCGCCTGCTTGCCACCGATGAACAGCTTGGGCGTGCGGTCCACGAGCGGCGCGCCGCGGTCGGCGTCGTCCAGCTCGGCCGCCCGCTTCACCGCCTTCACGGCGGCCTTGATCGTGCCCCTCGCCGACGCGCGCGCGGCGCGTCCGGCCGCGAGATCGTCGGTGGTCTTCTCCACGCGGTCGAGCTTGAGGTACTCGAACATCCCCTCGCGTCCACCCTCGCGACCGAAGCCGGACTCGCGGTATCCGCCAAAGCCGGCGGCGGCGTCGAACAGGTTGGTGGAGTTGATCCACACCACGCCGGCCTTGATCTTGGGCGCGACGTCGAGCGCGAGGTTGATGGACTCCGACCAGATGGACGCCGCCAGCCCGTACTGGGTATTGTTGGCGAGGGCGACGGCTTCGGCGGGGGTGCGGAAGGTCATCGCCACCATCACGGGGCCGAAGATCTCTACCTGCGCGATCGTGGACGACGGCTGCACGTTGGTGAACAGGGTGGGTGGATAGAAGCAGCCCTCCGTGGGACAGGCCCACGACGGCTGGAACATGTCCGCGCCCTCGGCCCGACCCGCCTCCACCAGCGTACGGATACGCTCGAGCTGCACGGGCGCGACGATGGCGCCCATGTCCACCGACTTGTCCAGCGGGGAGCCGAGGCGCAGCGTCTCCATGCGCGCGCGCAGCTTGGCGTACAGGCGATCGGCGATGCCTTCGGCGACGAGGAGACGCGAGCCGGCGCAGCAGACCTGCCCCTGGTTGAACCAGATGGCATCGACAACGCCTTCCACCACGGAGTCGAGGTCCGCGTCGTCGAACACGATGAACGGCGACTTGCCGCCGAGCTCCAGCGACAGCTTCTTGCCCGAGCCGGCGGTCGCCTTGCGGATGATGCGACCGACGTCGGTGGATCCGGTGAAGGCGATCTTGTCGATGTCGGCATGCTCCACGATCGTGGCGCCGGTAGCGCCATCGCCGGTGACGACGTTCAGCACGCCGGCGGGGAGATTCACGGACTCGGCGAGCTCGGCGAACAGCAGCGCCGTGAGCGGGGTGAATTCCGCGGGCTTGATGACGATGGTGCAACCGGCGGCGAGGGCAGGTGCCACCTTCCAGGCCAGCATGAGCAACGGGAAGTTCCACGGAATGATCTGTCCCACCACCCCGGTTCCCTGGTGACCGGCGAACTCGCTCTCCATGAGCTGCGCCCAGCCGGCGTGGTGGTAGAGATGCCGCGCCACGAGCGGGACGTCGATGTCGCGCGTCTCGCGGATGGACTTGCCGTTGTCCATCGTCTCGACCACGGCGAGCAGGCGCGCGTTGCGCTGCACGGCGCGGGCGAGAGCGTACAGGTAGCGCGCGCGTCCATGCCCGCCGAGTGCCTGCCAGGCGGGCAGCGCCTTGCGGGCCGCCTTCACGGCGGCGTCCACATCCTTCTTGCTCCCCTGCGACGTCTGCGCGATGCGCTTGCCGGAGGCGGGATTGTCCACCTGGAAGAGCGACGCTGGCTTGGTCCAGGCGCCGCCGATGAAGTGTCCGAACTTTCCGTCGTGCTTCGCCAGCCACTCCAGCGCTGCCTGGTCGGACTCGGGGGCGGGGCCGTACTCCATGGTGTCGTAGATCTCGCGGACGGACGTCATGATCAGACCATGGGATGTCGGTGGGCCGCGGAGTAGCGTCCGGTGACGAAATGCTCGAGCTGGCGCTCGATGTCGGTGAGGAGGCCGCTCGCGCCAAAGCGAAACAGATCGGGGCGGAGCCAGCGGTCGCCCAGCTCCTCCTTCATGAGGTACATGTACTCGAGTGCGCTCTTGGCGGTGCGGATGCCCCCGGCCGGCTTGTAGCCCACGGCGTACCCGGTGGCTTCGTGGTACTGGCGGATCATGCGCGTCATCACGAGCGAGAAGGGCAGCGTCGCATTCACCCCCTCCTTTCCCGTGGAGGTCTTGATGAAATCGGATCCCGCCATCATCGCGACCATGCTCGCACGTGCCACGTTGCCGAGCGTCGCCAGCTCGCCGGTGGCGAGGATGCTCTTCATGTGCGCGTCGCCGGACGCCTGCCGAAAGAGCCGCACTTCATCATAGAGCGCCTGCCAGTTGCCCGTGAGGACGTGGCCGCGGGTGATGACGATGTCGATCTCCCGCGCCCCCGCAGCGACGGAGGCGCGGATCTCGCGCACCCGCTCCTCGAGGGGGCTGAGGCCGGCGGGGAAACCGGTGGAGACGGCCGCCACGGGAATCCGCGAGCCCTGGAGCGCCTCCACGGCTGTGGGCACCATCGCGTGGTACACGCACACGGCGCCGGTGGTGATCCCGAGATCGGCCACGCCGAGGGCGTCCACCAGCTCCTTCCTGACGGGGCGCACCGCCTTGGCGCAGAGGCGCCGCACGTTGCCGGCGGTGTCGTCGCCGGCCAGCGTGGTCAGATCCATCAGCGAGATCGCCCGCAGCAGCCAGGCGGCCTGCCACTCCTTCTTCACCGTCCGCCGGGTGGGGATCGTGGCCGCGCGCCGTTCCACGGCGGAGCGGTTGACGCGCAGCGAGCGCACGATGTCCAGGTCGAGCGAGGTGCCGGGATTGCGCTCGACGTGATCGGCGGTGAGGAGCGGGCGGGGTGTCGCGTCTGGTGCGGAGACGGAGGCCGCATCGGTCCGGGCGAGCCGAAGCGCGGGTTCACTTGACTGCATTGGCGTCCCTGTCGGGAGTCTTGGCATGCGGGGTGCTTCGCCGCACGGAAGAATCTAGAGGTCGAGCCGGTGAAAGGCGAGCGAACACTGAGACGATCCTCCGTCACCGATCCGCTGCTGCTCTCGTATGGCCGTGGGTGCGCGCGCCCTGATATTGTTGAGCGTCCCGGCGATGCGACGCAGCGGCCCGAGATCGGGATGCGTAAGAGGGATGCTCGAAGCAGCAGGGGGAGGCGTGACGGATCTGGACTTTCGCTCGATCTTCGACAGCTCGCACGAGCCCATGCTCGTGGTCGACGCGGCCTACGACATCGCGTACGCGAACCCGTCGTTCGGCGCGCTGGTCGGCGTCCCTCCGCAGGACCTCCTCGGCCGCGCCGTCTCGAGCGTGATCCACGAGGACGATCTGGCGCTGACCCCCCTCAAATTCGACGTGGCGCGCCGGCACGGGGCGGTCGTGACGGTGCGCCGCCTTCGCGCTACCGACGGGCGCACCCCCAACGTGGAAGTGGTCACGACGCTGCTCCCGAGCGGCGGCTATCTGTGCTCCGTGCGCGACATCGACCATCGTCCGGAAGTCGATGCGCTGCGCGACTCGGAGGCGCGGTTCCGCACGCTCGCCGCGAACCTCAATGCCGGCCTCGTGATGACCGATGCGGCGGACCGCATCACGTACGCGAACGGGCGCATGGAGGAGTACACGGGCTGCACGCTGCCGGAGTTGATTGGCCAGACCCTTGCCGCGCTGCTGCCGGCCGATGCGACGCCGCTCCATGAGGTGCTGCGCAGCGACGCGCCCGTGAACGGCATCTGCCACACGTACCTGGCCCGGCACAGCCGAAAGGACGGTTCGCCCTTCGTCGGGGAGGTGTGCGCGTCACCACTCACCACCGGGAACGGCGACTTCGCGGGCACGGTGGCGGTCGTGATCGACGTGACCAGCCGGCTGCAGCGGGAGCGCGAGCAGCGCGAGAGCGAGCGCCGGTACCGGCTGCTCTTCGAGGTTACCCCGCTTCCCGCCTGGGTGTACGACGTGGAGACGCTACGCTTTCTCGCGGTGAATCCCGCCGCCGTGGCGCACTATGGCTACAGCGAAGCGGAGTTCCTCGCCATGACCATCGGCGGGATTCGTCCGCTCGGCGATCCGGAACGGTTCAATCAATACGTGCACGCCGAGCATGGACACGACCGCGCGCGCGGCTTCAAGCATCGCAAGCGCGACGGGACGCTCCTCGACGTGGAGATCGTGTCGCACGCCTTCGAGTTCGAGGGACGCAGGGCGCGCATCGCAGTCGTCAACGACATCACCGAGCAGATCAGGACGCTGGAACGGCAGCACGAGGTGGAGGAGCGGCTGCTGCTCGCGCAGAAGATGGACGCCGTGGGGCTCCTTGCGGGCGGCGTCGCCCACGACTTCAACAACCTCCTCAGCGTGGTGCTCGGCGCCGCCGAGGTGCTGCAGAACGAGCTCACGGAGGAGAGTGGCGTGCTCGAGGAGGTGGGGGACATCAAGGCGGCCGTCAGCCGCGGCGCCGCGCTCACACGGCAGCTCCTGGCGTTCGGGCGCAAGGAGGTGCACGCGCCGGGACTGGTGGACCTCAACGAGGTGATGACGAACGTGGAGCGCCTGTTGGCGCGGGTGCTCGGCAAGCACATCCGGATCGAGCTGCAGAAGGGCGTGCACACGGCGCCGGTGGTGGCCGACACGAGCCAGATGGAGCAGGTGATCGTGAACCTCGCGATCAACGCGCGCGATGCGATGCCCCGCGGCGGCGTGCTGACGATCGCCACGGGCGTGGCCCAGGTCGACGCGATCGCCGCGCGCACCCTGGGCGTGGTGGAGGGGAGCTACGTGACGCTGGCCGTGGCGGACACAGGCATCGGGATGGATCTCGACACCCGCACGCGCGCGTTCGAGCCCTTCTTCACCACCAAGGCGCCAACCCAGGGCTCGGGGCTGGGCCTGTCGACCGTGTATGGGATTGCGCGGCAGTCGGGCGGCACCGTGACCATCGACAGCGTGCCAGGGAAGGGAACGTGCGTGCGCCTGCATCTGCCCCGGAGCAGCGCCGGCGCTCGGTTGCACAGCCCCACGCCGACCCGCGGCATGGCCATCCACGGGCGTGGGCGGATCCTGCTCGTCGAGGACGAGCCGAGGGTGCGGGCGCAGGCGCGACGGCTCCTCGAGCGATCCGGTTTCACCGTGATCGAGGCGGCGGATGGCGAGCAGGGTGAGCGGGAGTTCCGCGCGCACGGCGGCACCATCGACGCCGTTGTCACCGACATCGTGATGCCGGGACTTGGCGGGGTGGAGCTCGTCTCGCGGATCCGGGAGATCGCCCCCGCTGTGCCCGTCGTGTTCGTGTCCGGCTTCACCGCCGAAGATCGCGACCTGCCGCTGGACGAGCGCACCCAGTTCGTGCCCAAGCCCTACTCTATCGCCAGCCTGTGCGATGCGATCACGGCGGTGACCGCGGTGTGATCAGGCCCAGCGAGCGCTGCGGGATGGCGGTAACTTTCCCGTATGAGCACACCACCTCCCGAGCGTCGGGACGACGAGCTGCCCGACGAGCTGCCCGACCATCGCTCCGCTGAAGCCGAGGCCGAAGCCCACGCCGCCGATGACGAGCGCGATATCGAGGGCGAGGACACGATCGCGGTGCCGGACGAGCCGCGGGGCCCGTTCACGCGCGACAATCCTCTCACTTTCATCGTGCCGGAGCCGATCCTGCTCCGCATCGAGCGGGTCGATCGTCCGGGAGCGGCGCCGGGCGAGCAACCGATCTCCTTCACGCGTGCCGGACCAGGGGAGGTCCTGCTCGCCATCAATGCGTATCCGAACCAGCTCGTGGACGCTTTTTTCGCGAGCGACGCCTTCGGCGAGGCTGTCATCGTCGTGGGAGCGGCGTGGGAGGAGGAGGGCGGGGTGCGGGGCGAGCTGTCGGCGCTGCTTCCCGAGCGAACGATGCGCGCGATCCAGGACACCGTCTCACCGGAGGGTGCCGAGGACGAGGACGACGATCGCGAGCCATGGCAGGCGTCGGTGTCGACGGGTGGGGCATCGTACGAGGAGATCGTGGCCGACGACGATGCTGAGGAGGACGACGAGGCTGAGGATGACGAGGCTGAGGACGCCGCCGACGCCGAGCCGCACTTTCCGCTGGTCATCGGCGCCGTGCTGCGCTTTCCGGAGAACCGTCGGTTTCCCGCGGATTTCGAGCTGGAGGTCGACGACCTCATGCGCTCCATCCTCCAGGGACAGGCGATGGACGCGGGGGAGAAGCGCATCGACAACCTGCTCGGGGGCATCTAAGCGGGCGCGAGCGCCGGCCCCACGATGGGCACGGAAGTTGACTAGGCTTCCATCGGAGATCTCTGGCACGTCGGCCGGAGATGGGGTTCCGTGGGAGTCTTCGGCATGAAGCTTCCTGTGCAAGGCTGGTGAGCAGTATGGCCGTCCGGTTGAGCGAACGCCGTGGCCTTCACCAGCACAGTCGCAAGGTGATCAAGGTGTCCTGGAGTGTAGATGCTGGAGGGCATGTCTTTCCCGCCAACGGGGGAGCGGCCGAGGAGGAGTACGGACACGTCGTCATCGATCGCACCGGCGTCGAATGGACGGTGCGAGAGGTAGAGACGCCGCAGCTCTGGGCGCGGGCATCCCGGTGTCTGGTGCTCAATTCTCGCGAATGCGTGCGCCGTGTGTGGAAGTATCCGGCGAACTGGCGTACGATGGACGCCGACGTGCTGCTGCGGCTGAACGTCGCGGACTGACGATCGATGGTCGCCGTCGATGGCTGATCCACGCTGTTGAGAGACAGGGGCGAGGCCAAGGCCAGACCACGATACACGCCAGAGCCAAAGCGTGAGGAGCGAATTTGCCGAGTTTGACCGGAGACGGCCGGCTTGCCGACCCGGATCCGGCGGTTTCGGAAAAATTCGTGGCATCCTTTCCTCACGCTCTGGTCGTTCTCGTCGTCTGTTGGCGGACGCGATGCGCCGCGTCACCACACTGAATTGACCCCCCCCGGAATGCACCCCCTCATGCCGACCCTGCCCGTAGTGCTCGCCGCCAGTGCCATGCTCGCCCTCGCTGGTGCCTGCGCCTCCTCCGGGAATGCGCCGCCTGACGACGGGAGGGGGCAGGGCCGGCGTCCCGCGTCCAGTTCGGCGCTCGACTCGGCGCGGCGCAACACGGTGATCGAGAACAACCGGCCCGACGCGCCGGCCCGGGCCGGTCTGCTCGTCGTGGCCAACCAGCGCGGCGCGAGCGTGACGATCGTGGATGCCGCGACGCTGAAGACGCTCGCTACCGTGCCCGTGGCGGCCGGTCCGCACGAGGCGGCAGTGTCCCCGGACGGACGCTGGGCGGTGGTGACGAACTACGGCGAGCGCCAGGCCGTGGGAAACACTCTCAGCGTGATCGATCTCGCCGCGCCGACGCTCGGCCTGACGCGCACGATCGATCTCGGACGCTTCACGCGTCCGCATGGCGTGGCCTTCGCCGGGCGAGGCAGCAAGCTGCTCGTGACGAGCGAGGCGACGAGCAATCTGGTGATCGTCGATTTTGCCAGCGGCAAGGTGGACACGGCGCTGGCGACGAACGGGCGCGGCGCGCATATGGTGGCGGTGCAGCGCGACGACACGCGCGCGTGGACCGCCAACATCGCCGACGGCACCGTAACGGAATACGATCTCGTCGCCCGCCGCACCTCGCGCACCTACGCCGCCGTGTCGATGGACGAGGGGATCGCCGTCACGCCGGGCGGTGACCAGCTCTGGGTCGGGAGCAACGACGCCAAGGTGGTGGTCGTGCTGGACACGAAGAAGGCCGCGGCGATCGACACGCTCCGTGGATTCGGCTTCCCCTATCGCATCGGCATCGCGCGCACCGGCCGCGTGGCCGTGGTCAACGATCCGACGAACAACCGGATCTTCGTGTACGAGGTGGAGTCGCGCCGGCAGCTGGCGCAGATCGATCTCTCCAAGGTCGAAGGGATCAAGGCGCCCGCTGGCGGCCCGCCGGGCCAGGACGGGGCGGGACCCGAGGGGGTGGCGTTCGATCCGATCACCGACATGGCGTACGTCACCCTGCACGGCACCAATCAGGTCCTGGCGGTGGATCTGAAGCAGTTGAAGGTCATCGGCTTCGGGCCGGTCGGGACGGCGCCGGATGGCATCGCCTTCTCACCCCTTGTGCGCCGGTAGCCATTCCAGCAGCGGAGCCCACACGACCGCATCCTGCAGCAACAGGGTGAGGAAGTAGGTCACCACTTCGTCGACCGGCCATTCCGCGAGTAGCCTGCCGGCGGCTTCGTCCAGCGCCTCCCGCTCCTGCGGTGCGACCTCAACCGTCTCCGAATCGATGCGCCCCGCATCGTTCGCAATGCCGAGCGCGTCGAGGAAGGCGGCCATCATGGGCCGGCGATGGGCGAGGTGAAGGTCGACGATGAAGGCGCTCAGGAGTTGCGAATCGTCGAGCGGAAGACGGACGGCCTCGGCGATGAGCTTGCCGCGCGGCCACGTCGCCACCGTCTGCGGACGGAACCTGAGCGCGCTCGCCACGGCAGCGCGCGAGGTCGCCTTTACCCACCCCTCCGGGTCGTCGGCAAGCGCGGCCGTGACGGCCTGCGTGCGCTCCTCGGCGGTGAGCGCCTTCCAGAGCTTTCGAACGGTGGTCGCGCCCGGCGTGGAGGCGAGGGCGGCGAGCGCGGGGCGAAGAGTCGTCATGGGCATCACGCGAAGCTAATCGCTTGGCGCGGCGCGGTGTGAGGGCGGCGATGGATGATGACCCGGTGCAAGGTCCAGGATTTGCAAAACTCTCCTCGCCTCACCCGGTATTTCCGACGCGGCCCAGAGTGGGGCACGTCATCCGCCACCATCGCGCCTCGACCTTTCTCCCATCGTCATGACGCGCCAGTTCGCCGGCGAGCGAGACCATCCCACGCCGGCAGCGCAACTGCTGCACGTCGGCGTCGTCTGCGTGCCGATCGATGGAGAGACCGTCTGCGGCGACGGCTGGACGATCGTGCAGGATGGCCAGCGGGCCGTGGTGCTGCTCGTGGACGGGCTCGGACATGGATCGCACGCGGCGGAGGCGGCGGACGTGGCGTCGGCGGCATTTCGCGCGGCGTCGGACCGGTCGCCGCGGGAGATCGCCGGCGTGGTGCACGACGCGTTGCGCGGCACGCGCGGCGCGGCGATCGCGATCGCCGAGGTTCGTCGACTCTCCCATGACGATGGCGTCGTGGTGTACTTCTGCGGCATCGGCAATACCGTCTCGGCGCTGATCGGCGCGAGCGGAACCAAGGCGCTTCCGTCGATGAACGGGACCGCGGGCCTGCAGGCGCGGCTGATCCAGCAGACCACGCAACCATGGATCGCTGGTGGCGTGCTCGTGATGCACACCGACGGCCTCACGACACGGTGGCGCATGGAGCGCCATCCGGGCCTCCTCGCGCACGACCCGTCCGTGGTGGCGGCGGTGCTCCACCGTGACCACTCGCGCGGGCGTGACGACGCCACCGTGCTGGTGCTGGCACTCTCGCCTTCGCCACGATGAACGCGATCGCGTCGACGGCGCCGGCGTCGCCGGTACTCACGATCGCGCTGGCGGAGGAGCCCGACGTGGTGCTGGCGCGGCGTCGCGCACGCGAGATCGCGCAGCTGATCGGCTTCGACGGTACGGATCAGGTGCGCTTCGCCACGGCGGTGAGCGAGCTGGCCCGCAACGCGTTCGAGTACGCGCGCGGAGGCCGGGTCAGCTTCTCGGTGGAGCGCGACGACGCACACAGCCTGCTCGTCGCGCTGGTGCAGGACAAGGGACCGGGCATCGCGAACGTGCAGCACATCCTTCAGGGATCGTATCGGTCGCGGACGGGGATGGGCGTGGGCATTGCGGGTGCGCGTCGGCTGTGCGACCGGTTCGACATCGACTCGTCTCCGGAGGGGGGAACGAAGGTGAGCGTGGCCAAGGTGATCGCCCACGCTCCACCGCTCGCGTCGGCCGATGTGGCAGCGCTGGCGAAGGCGCTGTCCACGTCGGAGGCCTCCACGCCGTGGGACGAGCTGCAGCGCCAGAACCAGGAGCTCGTGCTCGCGCTCGACGCCCTTCGCGAACGCAACGACGAGATCGAGCGCCTGTCGCAGGAGCTGTCGGAGACGAATCGAGGCGTCGTCGCGCTCTACGCGGAGCTGGACGAGCGGGCCGACGCGCTGAGCCGGATGTCGGAGACGAAGACACGCTTTCTCTCGGACATGAGCCATGAGCTGCGCACCCCGCTCACGTCCATCATCAACCTGTCCGGCCTGCTGCTGGCCCACGTGGACGGCCCGCTCGCCGAGGAGCAGCGCACGCAGGTCACATTGATGCGGCAGTCGGCCGAATCCCTCGCCGAGATGGTCAACGATCTGCTCGACATCGCCAAGATTGAGGCGGGCGCGGGCGAGCTGCGCATCGAGCGCTTCGGGGTGAACACGCTGTTTGCTTCTCTGCGGGGCATGTTCCGCCCCCTGGTCATCGGCAGCGTCACGTTGCGCTTCACGGAGCCCGAGCCGGCGATCACGCTCGACACGGATGAGCAGCGCGTGGCGCAGGTGCTGCGGAACTTCGTGTCGAACGCGCTCAAGTTCACTCCCCACGGCGAGGTGAGCGTGCGCGCGACGCTCGAGCCGGGAGACGAAGTCCGCTTCACCGTGAGCGATACCGGCATCGGGCTTGGTGTCGCCGACCAGGAGCGTATCTTCGAGGACTATGCGCAGGTGGATGGCCCGATCCAGCGCCGTGTTCGCGGGACGGGGCTGGGGTTGCCGTTGACGCGCAAGCTGGCCCGGCTGCTCGGCGGGCGCGTGGAAATGCGGAGCGTGGAGGGCGAGGGTTCGCATTTCTCGCTCGTCGTGCCGCGTCAGGCGCGGCCCAATGCCTGAGATGCGCCGGCCCAGGGTGCTCGTGGTGGACGACACCGAGGGCAATCGCTACGCGAGCGCGCGAATTCTCCGTGCGGCGGGATTCGACGTGTCGGAGGCGGACAGCGGCGCGAATGCGCTGTCTGCGATGGACCAGCATCCGGACGTGGTGGTGCTCGACATCAACCTGCCGGACATGACCGGCTTCGAGGTGGTCGAGCGGCTGCGCAAGATGCCGCAGCACGCCGCGATTCCCGTGCTGCACCTGTCGGCGAGCTACACCACCGACGCCGACCGTGCCCGCGGGCTGGATCAGGGCGCCGATGCATACCTCACGCATCCGCTCGATCCCACGGTGTTCGTCGCGACGGTGCGCGCGCTGCTGCGCACGAGCGACGCGGACCGACGTCTGCGCGCCGCCGCGGAGGAATGGCAGGCGACCTTCGACGCGCTGGGCGACGCCGTGATGCTGCTCGGACCCGCCGGCCAGGTGACGCGGGCGAACCGGGCGGCGTGTGCGCTCCTCGGCTGTGACGAGCAGCAGCCGGTCGGACATTCGCTGGGCGAGCTGATCGCGACACGCTTCGGCCGCGAGGGAGCGGCGATGGTGAAGCGATTGCGCGTCGAGCCGCCTCTCGAGAAAGCGATCATCCAGATTGGCGATCGCAGCTTTCGCATCAGCGCGGATGCCGTGCACGTGAGCGGCGCCGAAGCGCGCACGATCTGCGTGATCGAGGACGTGAGCGAGCGGGTGAGCGCGGAGCGGGAGCGGGAGACACTCCTCCTTGCGGCGGAGTCCGCGCGCGAGGAGGCCGAGAGCGCGAACCGGGCGAAGAACGAGTTCCTCGCCGTGATGAGCCACGAGCTGCGCACGCCGCTGAACGCGATCGGCGGGTACGCCCAGCTGCTGGATCTCGGCATCCGCGGTCCGGTGACCGAGCAGCAGCGTGCCGATCTCGAGCGGATCAAGCGGAGCCAGACGTACTTGCTCTCGCTGATCAACGACGTGCTCAACTTTGCGAAGATCGAGAGCGGGCACCTGCTGGTGGATTTCGAGGAGTTGCTGCTCGACGACCTCGTGAGCGGCACGAGCGACTTCGTGCAGCCACAGCTGCGCGAGCGGGCGCTGAGCTTTTCCTGCGCGGTCGAAACGACCGGAGTGCGCGTGCGAGCCGATCGTGAGAAGGTCCAGCAGATCCTCCTCAACCTGCTCTCCAATGCCCTGAAATTCACGCCGCCGGGTGGCCGAATCACCATCGCGTGCTCCGCGAGCGAGTCCGACGCGGTCATCACCGTGAGCGACACCGGACAGGGGATCGCATCGAACAAGCTGGAATCGATCTTCGAGCCCTTCGTCCAGGTGGATCGCCGCTACCAGCGCGAACAGGAAGGGATCGGGCTCGGGCTGGCGATCAGCCGCGAGCTGGCGCGGGCCATGGGCGGCGACCTGCTCGTGCGGAGCTCGGGCGATGGCTCGGCGTTCGCGCTGCACCTGCCTCGTGTCGCCACGGCCGCGGGTTAGCCGGTCGAACCCTTACGCAATGTCGGCGTAGCGGCGCTTCCAGCTGCGCAGACTCTCCTCGCTGAGGGTCTCCATCGCAGCCGAGACACGCTC
The DNA here is from genome assembly GCA_046598315.1 of Gemmatimonadaceae bacterium. Lineage (GTDB taxonomy): Bacteria > Gemmatimonadota > Gemmatimonadetes > Gemmatimonadales > Gemmatimonadaceae > AG11. Next base: position 1,910 of record JBKJIY010000082.1, on the reverse strand, counting down.
CAGCGCTCGGCTGGCACGGTCGAGCCGATGCGCCTCGTCGGCATCGCGGGCCGGATGGGGGAAGTTCCAGAGCGCGATCTGCAGCTCGTTGTTCACGACGTCCTTCAGCATCCCCCGGATGTCGACGATGGCCTCGCGCCGAATGTGGCGCTGGCGGCGCCGGATGAGCCAGAAGATGATGCCGTGGAGCACGCCGACACAGATCGCCGTGATCGCCGTGAGCTCCCACGACCGCTCACTGCCCGGCGCCAGCAGCATGGGCACGAGGAGGATGAGGAGCAGTCCGAGTCCGCTGAGCCAGAGCTCGATGTGTTTGATGATCAACCGCACTCGCTGTTCCTCGCTGCAACGTGAAAGTGCGGCGAACCCGAAGGGGCTCGTCGCACGAGACGTGAAAGCTCGTGATCGCTGGCCTTGGACGCAAGCGCGTGGGCGGCCCGCGCGACATTGGGGCACTTCACTTCAGTGAATCCGATATGTGCCGACAATGAGAAGACACTCCTCGACCCGTCCGGTGTAGAACGATTCGAGGAACTCAAACGGAGGCCCCATGTCGAGATATCAGTTTGCGATCAGCTCTGGTCCGGAGTCGGTTCGCCAGGCCGGGGTCGTGGAGAGCGATTCCTTCGATGGCGCAGTGGTGCTGCTCGGGGAGAAGATCCCCGTGCGTGCCGGCGACTCGCTGGAGATCGGTGTGAGCGGTTTTCCTCCGGCGCTGTATCACTGCGTGGGCGCGGTGAGGAGCGGTCGGCCGATCTGGGTGCCGGCGGGACAACTTGCGGCGTGACGGACGGGAAGACAGGAAGACGGGAAGACAGGAAGACAGGAAGACAGACTACCACCGACCACCGACCACCGACACTGGTCTGGACTCAGCGATCGGGCGGGCACACCGGACACCACGATGTGCCCGTCGCTCGTATGCGTGCCGCGCAAGCGGTGAGGTGGGCTGGCGCATTGACAGGCGGCCGGTAGGTTGAGCCTGCGACCCGACGATCATTGACGACGCCCAGCAGCTCCGCGCCCCGCCGCCCCAGTGGTGGCAAACTTCTCTCGCCTCAGGCACGTTCCACGCGCCGCCTGGCAGTCGTCGCACTCGGCGTGCTGGTCACGCTCGGCGCGCTCTTCGTGGCCGCATTCCAGGCGCGCCGCGCCGAAGGCGCGCTCGAAGAGGCGGGGGGGCAGACGCTCCGCGACTACACGGGCTACGCCAGCCGGCTCCTCGGCGGCGAGATTCTTCGACGCTTCGCCGAGCAGCGGAATCTGATCCTCGCCCCCGTCATCGGAAGCTCCGGACGCACCGTCATCGCGCCGACCCTTGCCGAGATCGCTGCGCGCGGCGAACGGTCGTTCGACACGCTGCACGCCGCGCTCGATCCGGCGCGCGGCTACTATCGGCTGGACGTGCAATCGGGGTCTTTCGAGACCGCGGCATCGCTCGCTCGGCCGCTCAGTGATCGCGTGGCCGATACCCTCCGCACCCTCTCGGCGAAGTTTCCGGGCACCTCGAACGCCGACGTACTCGTGCTGACGCTGGATGACCGGCAGTACTCCGTGGTGTACGTACCGCTGCGCGATGTGTCGGGACGGCTCGCGGCGATCTACGGCTTCACGTACACCAGGGCACAGCGATTTGCCGAGATCGCCGCCACGGTCTTCCGCGAGACTCCCCTCCTCCCGCCTTCGTCCGCAGGATCGCGCTGGAACTACGACACCACGCGCGTGCAGTCCGGAGAGGTGCAGAATGGCGCAATGCTCGTGGCGCGAATCACCGATCGAAAAAGACGACTGATGTGGCACTCTCGGCAGGGCGATACCACCCTTGCTTCGCCGTTCCGATCGCGCGCGGTGATCAGTACCATGCCCGGCGGCTTCGACGTCGAGACGGCCTTCCTTCCCGCCAGCGAAAC
>JBKJIY010000051.1:0-35159 GCA_046598315.1 Gemmatimonadaceae bacterium | reverse complement strand
CCTCTCACTTCAAACTTCAAACCTCTCACCGGCCAGTTTGGTATGTTCCCTGCGCTAGCGACCGCGGACAGCAACCGGATGATGCGAGCCATGTGGAACTTCCTGAAGCGCCTGTTTCCCGAGAACATTTTCTCACGCAAGATCGATCCAGGGGCGGAGCGCCGGCTGCGCCTTGCGCAGGCGCGCGCCGAGGAATCGATCATCCGGACGCACGTGGACAACGCGCTGATGTTCGTGGACACGCTGGCGGAGGACATGACGTTCGACCGGGCGATCGACTCGTACATCCGGCAGATGTCCATTCCCGAGCCATTGGCCAGCACGGTGGCGACGCGCACCCTGGTGGTGCTCGGACAGGATCTGGTTCCCTATCGCCGCCGCTCGCGTGAGGAGGGCGGGACCGCCGCGCCCGATGAGACGGCGCGTCCGCCGCTCCGTCTGGGAGAAGCGGCGGAAGCGCGGGCTCGCGGGGTGAAGCGAGCGTGAGATCCAATTCCGTTGCCGCTGAAAGACACCAGCGGTATTAGCGAATCTTTCGAATGCAAATGCAAAGGGCCGAGTCGCGCGCGCGTGACTCGCCCGTTCTCGTCTCGAGTCGGTGAATTCGCTCCTCCCACCTCGACCGGCGCGATGCGGGCTAGGGCGTATCTCCCCGCACGGCCCTGATGACCACTTCCTGGGTGTTTCTGAGGCCGTGCCCGTAGCCGTCGCCCTTGAGCCGCTGCGCGGCGTCGTCCACCGCGTCCAGCGTTTGCGTCCTGACGTCGCGCAGATCAAGCACCGCGAGCACGAGGAGGATGAGGGCGAGGATCGCCGAGACGACGCACCACAGGCAGATCGCGTGGATGACGAAGAGCTCGAGATAGGTCAACCAGGCCGAAAAGCCCGCTCCCGTGGCCGTGACGGCCACGAGGAGATGCGAGATGCGCACGCTCTCCATCGCCCGCCCGTGCAGTCCGTAGAGCGCGATGGCCAGCACGCCCAGATAGTAGGCCACGCCCCACCCACCGACCGGGATCCCGAGCAGCGTGGCCCATCTGGAGGTCTGCACCGTCTCGCACGAGCCGACCGCGCACGCGAGCGTCCCGATGTATCCCAGCTTGTACAGCGTGAGGTACGAGGCCACGAACACGCCGACCAGCGCGACGAGCGCGGCCAGCATCCGCTTGTTCACGGCCGCGTTGCTGGCTGGGGCGCCGTCCCAACCGCGCTGGCAGGAGCGATGCCCGCCGGAGCGGCCGACGCGGGCGCGGCGGCGATCGCGTCGTCCACGTACTTCTTGAAGGTGTCGTAGGCGAGGGCCCCGGGAATCATCTTGCCGCCGATCACGAAGGTGGGCGTCTGCTGCACGTTCTGCTGCGTGGCCAGCGCGAGGTGCGCCTGGATCTTGGCCCGATGCGTGTCGTCATCCATGCACCTGGAGTACTTCGACTCGTCCACTCCGATCGACTTGGCCAGCTCTTTCAGCACGGGACGCGGGCGGCGCGTGGCCTCGCCGTTCCAGCGGTCCTGATTGGCGAAGATGGCGTCGTGCATCTCCCAGAACTTCCCCTGATCGTTGGCGCACGCCGCGGCGAGCGAGGCGTCCCAGGTATTGCGATGCATGGGCAGCGGGTAGTCGATGTACCGGACGCGGATCTTGCCGGTGCTGATCAGGCGGGCGCGGACGTCGGGCTCGGTAATCGTGGCGAACTGGCCGCACCCGGGACACTCGAAGTCGGCATACTCGATCACTTCCACCGGCGCCGTGGCGCTGCCCAGCACGTAGCCCTCGCTCTTCACCTTCGGAAGGGTCGGGTCGATGGTCGTCACCGACTCCTTCGACCGCGACGAGAGGTAGCCCAGCGTGCCGATCCCCAGCACGGCTCCCAGGCCGAGCACCATCCAGAACCCGCGGGGCGGTCCGCCGCGCTTGGCCGAGCTCACCACTCCGGGCCGCTGTCCACGTCCTTTGTCCATTCGCTGCTGCTTGGCCATTTTTCTCCTTGCTCAGACTGATCGATGGCGTCGGTGAGTGCCCGGATCTGGTCCGCCAGGGCGATCAGGAGTGCTTTCAGGTTGCGGGCGCGCCCGTCGTCGTACGTCTGCCGTCAGGTCGATGGAGAAGGACGGCACGGGCCGGCGCGGCGCCGGTGGTCGCGCCCGCCCCGGCGCCGGAAAGCTAGAGTGGTGTCGGCGGGACGCAAGCAATGCGCGCGACCGGCCCGATCACCACGGCGCGGCGTGTGCATTGTTTCGGCGCACTGTGCCCGGGACTTGACCCCGGGGACGCACTGGGCGAGCGTCCGTCGCTGCTGGCGCCGCGCCGGTACCGTTGCTCGCACTACCCCTGCACGAGAAGGAGGGTTCCATCGACGCCGATATCCTGCGCATCCCGGTCGGGCCGGGCTCGATACACGTCGAGCGCTATGGCCATGGCGGCGCGCCCATCGTGCTGCTGCACGGGTTCGGGACGTCCAGCTTCGTCTGGCGCAACGTCGCGCCGGAGATCGCCCTCGCCAACCGGACCGCCTTCGCCATCGATCTCTTCGGCTACGGCGAGTCGGACCGCCCGTTCGACGCCGACTTCGGCATCGCGGCGCAGGCGGAACTCGTGGACCGCGCGCTCACGGCGCTGCGGCTGCCCAAGGCCACAGTGGTGGGACTCGACCTGGGCGCCGCGGTGGCCCTCCGGCTGGCGGCGACCCGCCCCGAGCGGGTCGAGCGGCTGTTCCTGGTCAATCCGATCGCACTGGACGAGGTGCCCGCTGGTGACATCACCGCGCTCCAACGCAACATCGCCCGCTTCGCCTTCCGGGTGAGCCGCGGCATCCTCGGCGCCGCGCCCATCCTCGGCGAATTGCTGCGGAAGAGCGTCTCCGACGAGGCGCGCATGCCGGACAAGCTGGTCGCCCGCTACCTGGCGCCGTACGTGGGCGAGGAGGGGCTGAATCACCTGCTGCTGCTTGCCCGCTCCATCGACGACGAGGACATGGAGGACGCAGAGCTGGGCTCGCTCCCACAACCCACGCTCATCCTCTGGGGCGAGCAGGACCCCTGGGTCGGACCGCGCTTCGCCGACCGCCTGTCGGACACCATACCGGGGAGCCGCCTGGTCCGGCTGCCGGGAGTGGGGCGCCTCGTCCCGGAGGAAGCGCCGGAGACCCTCGTCTCCCTGCTTCTGGAATTCGTTGGCGCGGCGGCGATGCAGGATTGATTTTTTGCGGAGTACGACTGGGAGTCCGAGCGTGGCAGGGTTATATTCATGAGTCTTTCACCCATTTTGCTAATACATGGCCAAGCCGCAGAGAAATACAGGAACACGTCGTTATTCGGGTCCCACGGAGCCGTCGGCGTTCGAGCAGGCACGGGACGAGCTGTTTCAGCATATCATGCGTTGTGGCGTCGTGGGCTCCGATGCGGGCCACGTCGAGGAGTGGTTCGCCGAGACGATGACGTACATGACCGAGCGCTTTCCGGAGCTCGATGAGACGAAGATCGGTGAGCTCCGCACGCTGGGGATGCGTTTCGCCCAGCCGCCGAAGATCCGCACGGAGACCGACGCCGCCTCGGCGGCCTGACCGGTCCAGCGATACCAGCCGTAGCACACGACGCGCCCCCGGATCTCGGGGGCGTTTGCGTTTTGCGGCGCGCTACCTCGTGCGCACGGTTCCCCACCGGAGCGCCATGCCGGCGCGCACGCCGCCGCCCAGGCCGAGCTGGAATGCGGGCGCGATGCCAGGCGAGGTGCGACGTCGCTCGAGATCGGCGGCGACCGCGAGCACCGGGCGCAGGCGATCACCCCGCGCCGCCAGCACGCTCAACCCGCCGCCGACGGAGAGACCCCACCGCATCTGTTGAAACGGATCCAGGAGGAAGCGGCCGATCACGTCCACTCGGCCACCGGCGGAGCTCCCCGTGTGCTGAGACGATCGATGACTGACGTCCAGACCTACCGCGCCGAGGAGATCGATACGCGCATAGATGCCGGCCGGGAGCTGCACGCCAGCCCCAGCCTGAATCGCCGTCCGGTCTCGCGCCGAAATGACGTCCGCACGCAGTTGCGTGCGCGCCGATACCGGCGGGAGATCCTGCGCCCCTGCACTCGACGGCCCACCGAGCAGCGAAAGTGCAAGGATGAGGCTGCGAGCGCCCCTCACCTCGCCCGCCTCGCCCGCCAGAGCGCCAGCGCATAATCGACGATCGACAACGCGGATGTGACGGCGACGGCGGCGAGCAGGGACGGGACGGCGGCGGGATAGGCGAGCACGCCGGCGAGCGTGATCAACTGCAGCACCGTCACGAGCTTCCCCAGCGGGCGCGCCTTGAACTCCACGTCGCGCAGCCGGGGCACGACCCGCGCGACGACGAACCCGAGGGCCGTGGCGATATCACGCGAGAGGAGCACCAGGCATTCGGCCGGGCCGAGCGCGTCGCCGACGAGCAAGGTGGCCACGACGGTGAGCACGAACAGCCGGTCGGCGAGCGGATCGAGCAAGGCACCCCAGCGCGACGTGGCGTGCACGCGGCGGGCGAGCCATCCATCCAGGAAGTCCGTCGCGGCCGCCGCCCCGATGAGTCCGAGTCGCGCGCCCTGTCCCTCGGCGGCGACGAACCCGGCCGCCAGGAGGAGGCGTGAGCAAGAGACCAGATTCGGCAGCTGTTCGAGGGTATGGCTCCCAGTCATCGTCCTGTATGATAACCAGCACGAGGACGCGCTGCATCTCACGTGCTTGCCCCTCTTCCCGCACGCTCGTAGGTTGGCCTCATCCTCCTGCGCATCGAGTCACATGGGCGAGAACATTCCCGGCCTGCTGAAGGGCGTTGCGATCTTCAAGGATCTCGATGAGCGCGAGCTCGGCGAGATCGCCGAGGTGTGCCGAGAGGAGACATTCGTCAGTGGGGAGTACATCTTCCGCGAAGGCGAGAGCGGCAACCGTCTGTACCTCATTGTCGAGGGTGAGGTGCGCATCAGCCGCGACGTGCCGGGCAGCGGCGAGGAGGCGCTGGCCATCCTCAAGCCCGGAGCGCTGTTCGGCGAGATGGCCGTGTTCGACCGGAGCGACCGCTCCACCCACGCGATCTCCCATGGCGGGACCACCGTGCTCACCATCACGCGGCCGGACTTCGAGATGCTGCTCGACTTCAACCGCGAGATGGCGTACAAGGTCCTCTGGGCGGTCACCCGCGTGCTCTCCAGCCGCCTGCGCAACACGAACGACTCGCTGCGGTCGTTCCTGGCCATGTCCATGTTCTGACGGCCGTGCCCGCCGCTCTGGAGCCCGCGAGAAAATCCCGGATGCGTACCGCGTGAGCGACATGCTGGCCCGGAGTTCGCTTCTGGTCCATGTGAGCGCCGATCTGGCAGGCGTGGGAACGGGTCCGTTACGCGACGCACCCCTGCTCAGCGGACTGCTCATCGCCGCCGCCGGCGCCGCCGGACTCACGACGGCGGGCACGCCGATCGTCCGCACCGCGCCCACAGGCGGTATCTCCGCCGTGCTTCTCCTCGATCCCTGTCACGTGAGCATTCACTCGCTTCCCGACCGCGGGCTTGCCCTCGTGGACGTCCTCGCCGGCAGCCATGCCGGGGCGGCGAAGGCCCTCGACGTCTTCGTGCGTCGCCTCGCCCCCACCGCCGTCACGAGCGACACGTGGACGCGCGGTTGACATGAGCGACTTCCTGCCGCTCATCCAACTGATTCTCGTCGCCGTCATCGTGGTCTGGAACATCGTGCTCACGGGCCGCATCGCCCAGGTGAGGACGCTGCCGCGACCGTTCGTCACGCTCACCGCGCTGGCTGGCTTCCTCCTGCTCCCCGCGCTCGCCATCCATCTCGCGACCACGAGCAGCATCACCGGACGCGCCGTCACGGCGGTGGACTGGCTCTGGCCGGCGACGCTGGTGCTGTTCGGACTGCAGGCGCTGTACGCCGCCTCGCGGCGGCTGGTGAACCCGTTTCTCGGGTTCTTCATGGCCACGTACAACGTGCTCGTCGCCGCTGACGCCGTGCTCCGCTTCGTCGCGGCCCGCGGCACGCCGCTGCCACAGCCGGCCCTCGTCTTTCTCGCCGCGACGACGGGCGCCTTCGCGTTCGCCACGCAGTCGTCCACGGCGCTGGGGTCTCCCTGGTTTCTGTTCGTGCCCATGACGGCACCGGCCTTTCCGGCGCTCCGCCCGTGGGCCAGAACGTTCCGACTGGCGCTGGCCGTGACCGCGGCGGGGTGGATCGTGATCATCCTCACGCGGATCATCCCCGCCGATCAAGCCATCAACTCGTACGCGCTGCACGACCCGTCCGTGGAGAAGCTGCAGGAGCGTCCGGACGGCGATTTCGACGTGGGCGTCAAGATCTTTCCGCGCCTCGACGGGGCGCCCGCGCCCGTGTCGGTGGCCAACGATCTCTCCCTCGTCGACTCGCTCGGCGTGGCGGCGGTGAACGTGGTCGTGGTGCCGGAAGCGCTGGACAAGGCCGCGCTCGACTCGCTCACCCGGTCGCTCGAGCGCCTCCGCAGCGACAGCGCGCTCATCATCCTGACGATGGGCTACGCCGAGCGGCTTCTGCCGCTGCCCGGCCGGTCGTTCAGTGAGGCGCGGCGCCTCAAGTCGATCGGAGAGATCGTGCGCCGCCTGAGGCCCGACATCCTGCTGCCGGCGGAAGATCCCTATCTCTCCGGCGCGCGCGCCGCGGGTGTGCGCCCTCCGCAGTTCTGGCAGGACTTCCTCACCAAGGCCGCCGCGGAGAGCCGGCGCGCGCGGCCTCGCACGCGAATCGGCGTGGCGGCCTCGGTCTATGACCGCCGCGACAGCACCCTGTACGCGTGGGCCGCGAGCCCGGATTCACCGATCGACGTGGTCGGCTTCAGCCTCTACCCCACCACGTACGGCCTCAAGACGATGGACGCGGAGAAGAGCGCCGCGGACCGGTGGATGCGCGAATCGAACTCCACCAAGGATCACTGGATCTTCGGGACGGGCGGCTTTCCGGAAGCGCACGGCGAGGCGAGCCAGGAGCGGGCGATCTGGGCCTCGCTTGCCTGGGCGACGAGCCGTCCGCTCATCAAGGGAGTGATCGTGACCGAGGCGGGCGACTACGGCACCATTCGCGGGCTGCGCGCGCCGGACGGACATCTGCGGCGCGCCTACTTCGCCGTGAAGCGCGCCATCAACGGCTTGCGCGAGTCGGCCGCTCCGGACGTGGCGCCAACGCTCAAGGTGCCGGCGCGCGTGGGCAGCTGACGGCGACGGCCCCGACGCCATCATCGTCCGGATCTGCGCGCCCGGCACGCGTCGGGGCCGACCTGCACACCGTCGCCCTGCGTGCTGCGGCGATCGTGCTCACGCTGCTCGGCCTCGTCCCGGCGGCCAACCTGCTCACGTCCGGCCAGGCGGTGCCATGGTGGCGTGTGGCCGTTCTGCTGTGGGCGGTGACGGGCGGACTGCTCGTCGCGCTGCTCTGGATCGTCGCATCGCGGTGGGGCGGGCGCGCCGAGGCGTCGTACGAGCGCGCCGTCCGCCTGGCGCTCGCCCTGCCGCGCCGCCGATTCGTCGCCCTGTCCGCGGCGGTAACGGCGGCGCTGGGCGCTGGCGTCGCACTGTACTGCTACGCCGGCCAGCCCTTCACGGGTGACGAGCTGGCGATGGGCTGGCATGCGCGGATGCTGCTGTCCGGCCACCTCGCCATCCCGGCGCCACTGCACCCGGAGTTCTTCAACACGGCGGCCGTGATGGACCGCGGACCGCGTTGGTATTCGCAGTATCCCATCGGCGGTCCCGCGCTGATCGCGCTCGGATTCCTCGTGCACGCGCCCTGGCTGGTCAATCCGCTCCTGCTCGGCGTGAGCAGCTGGCAGCTGCACCGTTTCGTATCGCGCGCGTTCGGCGACCGTACGGCGCGCGCCTCGGTCGTGCTCTTCGCGCTCACGCCCTTCGTGCTGGTGCTCGGCGCCACCCAGATGAGCCATACGGCGTCACTGGCGCTCACGCTCTGGGCACTGGCCGAACTGGCCGCGTGGCAGCAGTCCGGCCCGAGCGGCGCGGCGCGCCACGCCGCGCTCCTCGGCCTGGGGCTCGGCATGATGACGCTGGTACGGCCGCTGGACGCGCTGCTCGCCGCGCTGCCGATCGGCGCCTTCCAGCTCTGGCGCGTGCGTCGGGAATGGTGGCGCGCCCGGACGCTGCTGATCCAGTCGGCCGCCGGAGCGCTCCCGGTGTTCGTGCTGCTCTGGACCAATGCGCGCACGACGGGCCATCCACTGTTCTTCGCCTACGACGCGCTCAATGGCGCCGCGCACGGGATCGGATTCCATCTGGACCCCAATGGACAGGTGCACACGCCGCTGCGAGGACTCGTCCACGCGTCCACGTATCTGCTCCAGCTGGACCGCTATCTGTTCGAGTGGCCCCTGCCGGCGCTGCTCATCGTGGTGCTCACGCTCGTGGCGATCCGGCGCCCCACGCGGTGGGACACGCTGTTGATCGCGCTCGCGGCGAGCTTTCTCGGCGGTTACGCTGCCTACTGGTTTCGCGGCTTCTTCGACGGCCCCCGATTTCTGTTTCCCGTGGTGCCGGTCTTCGTCATCTACGCCGCCCGGGCCTCGGGCGCACTCGGGCGCCGCGCGCGGAGCGCCGAGGCGGCGCGTGTGGCGCGGTGGCTCGTGCCGGCCTGCGTCGTCGTCGCCTGGCTCGCGCCCAATGCGTTCTCCAGCGTGCCGGCGCGACTCGGCTCGCTGCACGACCAGCGCACCAAGCTCAAGACCGATGTATCGGCGCAGGCTACCTCGGCGGGCCTCACGCAGGCGCTCGTGTTCGTGCGGGAGAGCTGGCGCGGCCGGCTGCTCGCGCGGCTGCGAGCGATCGGCATCCAGCAGTTCGAGGCGGAGCGGCTCGTCGACACGCTCGATGCGTGCGCTCTCCAGCGCGCGCTGGACGACGTGAGCGCGGACGCGCGGCGCGACACGGCGCTGGTACGCCGCGTCGTGCTGGAGACCGCGCGACGCTCGGGCGTGGCGCAGCCGTCGCCGGCTCGGGTCGACGCCGACGCGCGCGTGTCGTTCGCTGCCGGCGCGGCTTTCACGCAGGCGTGTTCCGACGAGGCGACCTCCGACTCGCTCGGCACCATGCCCTACGCACTGTTCCTGCGCGAGCAGGTTGTCGATGCGTCGGGCCAGCTCGATGGACGCGTGGTGTGGGCGCGAGATCTGGGCGCGCGCAACGCGCGCTTGCGCCAGCAGTACGGCGATCGGCGCTGGTACCGCTATCGGCCGGGCGCCCGTCTCGGCGCGCCAGCGCGCTTCGTCCCCATGGCCATCCCGTAAGCCACGACCGTCCGGCGGACTGCCGTCACACGGCGCGTCCCGCGCCGCGGATGATCCCCTCGACGCGGCACGATTCGTCGAAGTAGGCGCGGGCGATCTGCCGCATGGCGGCGGCGGTGACGCTGCGCACGCGGCCGTCGAACTCGCCCAACTCGCGAAGATCGCCGAACATCCAGGCGTCCGCCATCTGGCCGAGGACGGTGCCCCCGCTCTGCTGCGAGATGGCGTGCGTGCCGATGGCATAGGTCTGCGCCTGCGCCAGCTCCGCCGGCGTCACTACGTCATCTCGCAGCCGGGCGAACTCGCGCAGGAGGCCGGCGCGCGCCACGTCCTCCTTGTCGGGGCTTGTGGCGATGTACGCGCCGAACGTACCGGCCAGCGCACGCTCGCTGGCGAAGGCGTGCACGGTGTAGCCGAGCGACTGCTTGTCTCGCAGCTCGTCGAAGAAGCGCCCACCCAGCCCGCTGGCCACGCCGGCGATCATCGCCGCGGCGAAGCGCGCGTCGTCGGTGCGTGAGGGTCCCGGAAACAGCATGGCGAGGGCGGTCTGCGCCTTCTCCCGCCGCTCGAGCCGCTGCACGAGCGCCGAGGGCCAGGTCGGGGCGGTCAGCTGCTCCGTCTCACCTCCACGCAACGCGCCGAAGGAGTGCGCCGCGAGCGCCGCCAGCGCATCGGGATCCGCATCGCCCACGAGCACGATCGTCGCCGCGCCCTCGATGACACGACGCCGGTGCCACTCGCGTACCATCCCGGACGTGATCAGCGGCAGCGTGTGCTCGTCGCCGCTGGCTGGGATGCCGTACGCGTGTCCCGCCCACGCCGCCATGGTCGCCAGGCGCATGGGATAGCGGAACATGTCGTCCTTCAACGCGGCGAGATCCGCGAGCGCGATGGTCCGCTCGGTGTCGAGCGCCGTGGCCGGTATCGTGGCGTGCTGCACCACATCGGCGAGAAGCGCCAGCGCGTCCGCACCGTGCCGACCTGGCACGCTGATCGACCAGCCGAAACTTTCGCTGCCCGCTGCACCACCGACGCTGCCTCCAAGGAACTCTCCCTCCTCGGCAATCTGCGCAGCAGATCGACGCGCGGTGCCTTTCACCGCCGCCCGCACGAGCATGGTCGTGAGCCCAGCATGCTCGTCGGACTCCTGGGAGGCGCCACCGAGGAAGTAGGCGCCGGCATGCAGCAACGCACCAGACTTCCGCTTCACGAGCACGGGCACGCCGTTCGCGGTCCGGTACACGCGCACGCCGTTCTCCTCCCGCTCGGCACGCAGCGCGGCATGCACCGCGGGAGCGCCCACGGGCGGCGGGCCGGCCGGCTCCACGTCCGCATCCGGCGCCGCGTCGAGCAGCGCGCGCATCGCAGCCGCGTCGGCGGCAACCGGTTCACTACCGGCGGGGCGATAGAGCACGATCGACGCCTGCCGAGGATCGAGGAACTGGTTGGCCAGCGAGCGCAGTTCGTCCGCGGTGACGGAGAGCGCACGCTCCAGGTACCGTTCGCCCTCGCGCCAATCGCCGAGGGCTTCCCATTCGGCGAGATAGTTGGCCTGGCCCTCCATGTCCTCGAGGCGGCGGACCCAGCGCGATTCATACACGCGCCTGGCGCGCGCGAGCTCCGCGTCGGACACGCCGTTCTCACGTACCGCGCGAAGCTGGGCCCAGATCGCGCGGGCCGCGTCGGCGGCCCGCTCTGGCGGCGTCTCGGCGTGCACGACGAATACGCCGAGCGACGTGGGCGTGTAGTTGTACGCCGAGACCGACGAGGCGAGCTTCTGCTCCCGCACACCGCGGTAGAGGCGCGACGCGCGGCCGCTGCCCAGCACCGTGGCCAGCATGTCGAGGGCCGGAGTGGCGGCATCCAGGGTGGCCGGCGTACGCCAGCCCATCGCCAGCTGCGTCTGTCCAATGTCCCCCTCCCACTCGCGATAGCGAAAGCCGGGCGGCGCATGATCTGCCGGGCCCACGTCGCGGGACGGGGATCCGCCGCTGAGCGCGCCGTAGCGCGAGACGACCTCGCGCATCACCGCGTCGGGCGCCACGTCGCCCACGATGGTGAGCACGGTATTGCCGGGATGATAGAAGTTGCGATAGAACGTCATCATCGCGTCTCGGTCGAGCGCGCGCAGGCCCGGTTCACGTCCGATGCGCCACCGCCGGATGCGATGGCGGTCGTGGAGCAGCTCGTAGAGCGTCTCCGACGCCACCGCCCCGGGATTGTCCGATTTGCGCTTCGCTTCCTGGATGATCACCTCGAGCTCGCGGGCGAGCTCCTCGGGATCGATGAGGGAGTTGGCGTATGCGTCGAACTGGACGTCGAGGCCGGCGGCGAATCCCGACGCGGGCAGCACGGTGTAATAGACCGTGTGATCGTAGATCGTCGCGGCGTTGAGATAGCCCCCCACGGCCTTCGTCTGCCGCGCGATCTCCCCGACGCCGCGCCGAGGCGTTCCCTTGAAGTACATGTGCTCCAGCACGTGCGCGATGCCCACCACGTCGTCGTGCTCGTCGAAGTATCCCGCCAACACGTACGTGACGATCGCGACCACTGGCGCAGATGCATCGCGGCGCACGAGCACGGTGAGCCCGTTGGGGAGCACGGTGCGGCGAACGGATGCGGGATCGAGCGCCACGGCGAGATCGGAGACGGTCATGTGTGTGTCTAGACGATGGCGAGACGACGGTAGCGCAGCACGACAAGGCCGCCGATGAAGCACAGGATGCCGTATCCGGCGATCCACTCCAGCGAGTGCCACGGCAGCGCATCGCCCGTGGCGGCCGCCCGATAGACCTCGCTCGTTCTGTGCAGTGGCGGCAGCAGATAGAGCAGCATGGCGGCGGGGCTCGCCGAGTCCTTGAACGTGTCCCACAGGTACGACACGGCCATCGTCACCGCCACCAGTCCGAGCCAGTCCCAACGGGCGGCGGCGGAGAGGAGGAAGGCGATGCCCGCGTAGCAGAGAAACACGAGGGCCAGCGAGATGAAGCGCGGCACCGTGAGGATCGGCGACAGGATCACGCCGTACACGGCATCGAGCGCGAGAATCACCATGAGATACCCGGCACAATGGACCAGGAACGCCTGGCCGTAGTAGCTCGGTGGACTCACGGGCTTGGAGAAGAGGAAACGATAGTTGCCGCTCTTGCGGTCGTTCGCCACGATGCCGTTCATGGCCATCAGCGCGCCGAGGAATACCAGCGCTCCGAGAATGCTGCCGGCGATGCCCGCATTGAACTCGGCCATGATGGCGGAGCGCGCCTGCTCGGCGCTGCCATGCTGCGCGATCACGTTCCCGGGCACGGTCTCCATGCGTTCCCGCACGCGTGGCCAGAGCGGCGCCACGGTGAGGTAGCCGAGCAGGAACGAGATGATGAAGGTGGGTGCGCCACGATCGATCAGGTAGTCGCGAAGCTGCCAGAGCCCGTAACGCGCGAGGCGGGCGCGCGGTCTGGTGGCGTCGCGCTCGTCCGGGATGTTCTCTGTCACGCGCCGTCCGCCCTGGCGCCCACGGCTTCGCGGAACTGCTGCTCCAGCGCGGAGTGTACCGGATAAACCGCGCTCACCAGCGTGCCCCGCTGCACCAGCTGCACGAGTCCCGCATTGATCTCGTCCAACGCGATCCCGTGCAGCTCGAACTCTCCGGAGCCGACGGTGCGAGCCCCGGGGAACACGCCGGTGACGGCGTCCTCGCCGCGAGCGACGACGAGCCGATACGGAGCGCCAGCGGTGACGGCGCGCTCATTGGCGCGAACGTCCACGACGCGCTGAAGCCGGCCGCGATCCATGATCCCCACTCGGTCCGCCAGCCGCGCCAGCTCGTCCAGGTTGTGCGACGCGATGAGAATCAGGCGGTCCGGGCGGCGCATCTCCTCCACGATGTCGCGAAATCGCTGCGTCCACACCGGATCCAGGCCGTGGGTGGGCTCGTCGAGCACCACGAGCGCGTGCTCGTGCAGCAGCGCCTGCGCCAGTCCGAGCCGCTGCAGATTCCCCTTGGACAGCTGCCGCACCCGCTTGGCGCGGTGCTCCTCGAGGCCTAGCCGATCGATCACGTCGTCCACGCGGCGCGCCGACCGGTGCACCGGCACGCCGGACAGAAGCGCGTACCGATGCAGCGACTCCTCGAGTCGCCACGTCGGCGGAACGTTCACCAGCTCCGAGAGATAGCCCACCCCGTGCGACTCCACATAGCGGCGAGGATCCAGACCACCGATGTGGACCGCGCCTGCACTCGGCCCCAGAAAACCGAGAAGAAGCGCGATGAGCGTGCTCTTGCCGGCCCCATTGGGGCCGGCAAGGCCAAAGACCTCACCTCGCCGGATTTCCAGGGAGAAGTCGTCCAGCGCCCGGATCTCCCGGCCACGCCAGCTGCGGTAGCGTTTGCTGACGCGGTCGAAGTCGATCATCCGGCAGACGGGCCGCTACTGCCTCATCATCGGTACAGGCGCCGGTCCCATGCCGCCCGGCACCACGCCAGGTTGCGGGACGCAGGACGACCACGCACCCGAGCCTGCGCGCTGCATGAACCGCGTCCCCTCGTCGATCCGGCCAAGCCGCACCAGCGAGCAGCCGAGGAACCCCTGTGCCAGCCGGTCGGTGCTGTCGGCCTTGATGGCGCGGATATAGAAGGTGCGCGCGCCGTCGAAGTTCTGGATGGCGAACAGGGTGGATGCGAGCTCGCGCAGCGCGAGACCGTTCTCGGGACCGAGCTGCACCGCCTTCACCGCGGCCTGCTGTGCGTTGGACAGGTTGCCCTTCTCGCGCTCCATGCGCGCGAGGTACACATGGGGCATCGGGTCATTCGGCATGTCGGAGGCCGCCTTGCGGAAGCTGCCTTCCGCCGCCTCGCGCCGGCCCTCGCGATAGGCCGTCACCCCCTCCGCGTAGGCGCCGCTGGAGCCCGACCGACCCGCGAGGGCGAACCAGGCGATGCCGCCGACGAGGAGCAATCCCACGAGGGCCAGCAGTGGGACGAGCCAGGTGGGCCGGCCAATGGCCGCGGGCGGCACCTGTGTGGCAGGAGGGTACACCGGCCCCGAAGTGCGCGGCGCATCGGCACGCGGAGCGCCGGTGGCGTCCGCCGCCGGAATCGCCGGAGCAGGCGATGCGCCCGTCGCCCCGCCCATCAATCCCGCCTCGAGCTTGAGAAACGCATCGCGCGCGGCGCTGACGTCGCCTTCCGTCGGCGAGTAGTCGGTGCGCGACGCACGCTCGCGGGCCGCGTGAAACTCGGCGAGCGAATTGGCCTGCTCGAGATTGAGGAAGTGCCGCTGGCGGAGCTCGCGGATGAGGGTCTGCCCCGTGAGCGCCGAACCACCGACCAGCGAGCGCAATCCTGTCTCGACGGCGGTCCACGCCTCGATGAGATCGGCGGCGAGATCCTCCGTGTTTCTCCCCATGCCCAGGCGCGCCACGATGGGGCGTGCCGCATCAATCGCGTCGAGCGCGGCGCGCTGTGACCCTGCGGTCATCGCAGCACGCGCAGGAGACCCGCGTCGGCGCAGCCGCGGATGAACAGCTCCGCGTCACCGCTCGGCACGCGCATTCCCGTGTCCTGGTGGGCGCGCCGCGCCACGCTGTCCATGAATGCGTCGAGCGACGACGTCGCCTTTCCTTCGCTGTCTGCGTTTTGCCACGTGCGCACGATCTCCTCCCAGGAGCCGGTGACCTGCTTTCCCTCACGAAGAACGATTGCGTGGAGCGCAGGAATGGGCTCGCCCGGAAACTCTCCACTCTCGTCCGCTTGACGCTCCGCCCATGAGGAAAGAAGCGTGCCGAACAGTTCGAGCTGACCGCGCGCCACCTCCATTTCCCCATTCTCGCCCGCCGCGGCGCCATCGACCTCGATAAAGAGCTCGTCGATATCGTCCAGCTCGCCCCCCAACTCGGCGAGCCGCTCCTCCCATGGCTTCAGCTCGGGCGCATGCTCGTCGAGCTTGTGTGCGGCCCGCTTGAGCTCGATGAGACGCCAGATTCCCAGCTCGTCCCAATGATCTTCCGTGGTCGTTCGTTCGAAGTGGTGCAGCGCGGCGTCGTAGTCGCCTCGATCGTACAGAACGTTCGCCAGGTAGATCCGCGCTTCCGCATGCTCGTTGTCCGCCTGCAGCGACTTCCGCAGCGAGACGACGGCGCCGTCGTCATCGCCGAGGCGGTGCTGCGCGTAGCCCACGCAGGCGATGGATTCGGCACTGTCGGGCGCCTGCTCCACCGCCACCTCGAAGTATTCCTGGGAGGCGGCGAACAGCTCGCGCCGGTCTCGTGACGACGCCTCGCGAAAAAGAGCGCGGCCGATCTGCAGCATGAGATCGAGGTCGTCGCGGTAGCCCAGCTCGAGCGTCCGGCGAAAGCACCGAAGGGCCGCGTCCTCGAGGCCGAACTTGAGGAGTGTCTCGCCGAGTCCGGCCAGCGCGTCCTCGTGTTCGGGCTCCAGCACCAGCGCCGCCTCGAAGCTGCGACGTGCCCACGCAAATTCCTCCCTGGCCACCCGCGCATACCCCACGCCGATGTGCAGATCCACCGACGTAGGGTAGAGCGACAATCCTTCGCGCAGTACGACGAGCGCCTCGTCGTACTGCCCTTCGTTGTAGAGCTCGTGGGCGCGTTCGTCGTATTCTTCGGAGCTCAGGAACGGAGTGGCCATGGGTACGGAAGCCTCCTGCTCGTGAGGGGTTCCCTATAGTACCATTCGGCGAGTCGCAAGTTCAACGTCTTGACACCGATCGTCCGGAAGAAAAGTACGGTGCGTCCTCATGTTCCGCGCGCGTCGCGTGCACGGGCGCGGCAACATTACAGGAGCACCTGCTCGCCCAGCGCCTCGGCGATCTCACCCGCCAGCCGCGCGTTCTCCTCCAGTAACCCGAGGTTGGCCAACAAGGATCGCCCTCCGGTTTCCTTCAACACGACCTCCAGCAGAAAGGGAGTGAGCGCGGCGCCGCCGATCCCCTCGCGCCGCGCCTCTTCCAGCGCGGCGCCCACGGCGTCGTCCACCATCGCCTGCGGCAGGGCGACGTCGGCCGGCGGTGGCTGGCACACGAGAATCGCCTGCAGCCGGCCGAGCGCTGCCGACGCCCGAAACATCCTCGCGATCTCCGCGGGCGAGTCAGCGGTGCACGAGAGCGAGAGGCCGGTGGTACGGGTGAAGAACCCAGGCAGCTCGTCAGTACGGTACCCCAGGACGGTGACGCCGAGCGTCTCCAGCCGCTCGAGCGTCGCGGGAAGGTCGAGGATCGACTTGGCGCCCGCGCACACCACCACCATTGGGGTGATGGCGAGCTCCCCGAGATCGCTGGACTCGTCGAAGGGATCGTCGCGGTGCACCCCACCGAGCCCGCCGGTGGCGAAGACCGAGGCGCCCGCTCCGCTGGCGATGCACAGCGAGGCGGACACGGTGGTGGCGCCATCGGCGTGCTGCGCGATGGCCACCGCGAGGTCGCGCGCGGCGACCTTCCGGATCCCGTCGCGCGCGAGGAACCGCTCCAGCTCGGGCGGCTCCAGCCCGAGCGTGGCGCGTCCCTGCACCACCGCCGTGATGGCGGGCAGCGCACCGGCATCGAGCACGCCTTTCATCATCCGCGACGCCGCCTCGCGATTCGCCGGGATCGGGAGGCCCTGGGCCAGCACGGAGCTCTCCAGGGCGACGACCGGCTGGTCGAGCCCGAGCGCGTCGGCGACGAGGCGGAGCACCCGGATCGAGCCGACCCCCGCCGCGGTCATGGGTCGACCACTCGCGATACGATGGTGAGCGCGCGCACGGCGCTCATCGCGACTCGTGCGCCTCGGCGTCGGGCAGCTCGTCGGCCCGGATGGACTCGAGCAGCTCGCGATCGCCTCGCGCGGTTGGATCGTACTCCGCGACGATCTTGATCACCTCGCCCCCGTACGCGTCGAACGTCTTCACCTTGCCCTGAGCCACGCGAATCTCGTGACCATCCTCGAAGCGAAGCACCACGGTGGGGTGATCCACGTTGACGTACGCTTTGCGAAGCCTGGCGGGAATGGGGGGCACGGGGAGCGGGTCAACGGTTTTCGCCAGACGGTGAGCGGTTCACCGTCCTTCATCATTCACGTGACGACTGGTGACTCGTGAGTGTATCGCTTCCACTGCGCGTTGGCGAGGATGTCGTCGATCGCCGACACCACGGCGTCCACCTCGCCGTCGCTGGTATAGAAGTGCGGCGCCACGCGAATGCCGGCGCCGGGCCGGTAGTCCACCAGGATCTCGCGGGCGAGGAGCGCCTGCGCCACCTCTCGCGCGTGGGGCACGTCGAAGGCGACGGTGCCGCCGCGCCTGGCGGGGTCTCGTGGCGCCGTGACGGCGAAGCCGCGCGCGTCTGCCAGGTCGATGAGGCGCGTGGTCTGCCGGATGCTCTTCTCGCGGATCGCGTCCATCCCCGCCTCCCGCAGCAGCTGGGGGCCGGCCGTGGCGGCGAACAGCGCCGGGATGGATGGCGTGCCGCCAAGCCAGCGCCACGCCCCCTCGGCGTAGTCCATCCCCGGCTCGAACGCGAACGGATGACGGTGCGCCTGCCACCCGGTGAGCGCGGGCTCCAGCACCGCGCCGACGTCGGGCCGCACCCAGAGAAAGCAGCCGCCGGGCCCGCCGCACAGCCACTTGAGCACGCCCCCGGTGAGGAAGTCGGCGCCCATGGCGTACACGTCCATCGGCAGCACGCCTACGCTATGGTAGGCGTCCAGCGACACGAGTGCGCCCACGGCATGCGCATGCGCGCAGAGTCGCTCGGCGTTCAGCACGTACGCGGAGCGGAAGAGCACGTGCGACACGGCGACGAGACGCGTCCGCTCGTCGATCGCGGCCAGCAGCTCGTCTTCATCGATACCGATGCCATCCCGGCTCGGCACCACGACGATGCGGGCGCCAAGGCGCGTCGCCAGCTCGTCGTACACATACCGAACGGAGGGAAAGTCGAGCTCCGTCATGACGATCGTGTCGCGGCCGCCATCGTAGCGCAGGGCCGAGATGATCTGCGCCTGCGCCACCGTCACGGTGGGCACCATCGCCACCTCGCCGGACCGCGCGCCGAGGAGCGGTGCGATCTCATCGCCCACGCGCACGGGCATCTCCCACCAGCCCTGCGCCCAGGCGCGCACGCCGAGGGCCGCCCATGCGTCCGCATACTCCGCGAGCCGGTCGGGAACCGCACGCGGCATGGCGCCCAGCGAGTTGCTCACCATGTAGGTGGTGGTCGCGAGGATGGGAAACTCCTGGCGGAACCGGAGGAGCGGATCGGTCGTGGGCATCACTCGTTCCCGGAAGATCGGCGTCTGAACACGGCGTCCAGTCACACCACGGTGTGTCGTGCCTTCGCGATCCCGAAGAGCACGGACGACACGAGGATCACCCCGGCGAGCACCGACCACTCCTGAAGCGTCACGGACTTGAGGAGGAAGAGCATCGCCACCGTGGCCAGAACGGGCGCAAGCGCGCCGCCCGGCATGCGGAACGGCTCGCCGCCCGCCTGTCGCACGTCGTCGCGCCTGAGCTTCCAGGCCGCCGCGGCGCAGCCGATGTACACGAGCACGGCCGCCACGTTGGCGATGATCGCCAGTCCCTCGAAGCCGCTGCGCACCGCGAGCACCCAGGCCAGGAGTGACTGGACGATGATGGCCACCCATGGGGTGTGGAAGCGCGGATGCACCGCGGCGAGCTGGCGCGGAAGGATGCCGTCGCGCGCGAAGGCGAAGAGCGCGCGCGGCACGGCGAGCATCATCCCGCTCAGATAACCGAACGCCGAGATCAGAAAGCCTGCCGAGAGCAGCACGACTCCCCAGGGGCCGAACACCCGGCCCGCCGCGGTGGCCAGCGGCGTCGCATCGCCCACGAGCGACGGGCCGAGCACGCCCTGCGCCACGACCTGCAGGCCGATGTACAGCAGTGTGACGAGCGCGATCGCGAGAAACACGGCGCGCGGCACCGTGCGCGCCGGATCGCGGACCTCACCGCTGGGCACGAGCGCCGACTCGACGCCGGCGAACGCGAAGATGAGGAACACCGACGCGCGCGACAGGCTCCCCACCGGCGGCAGCCCCTCCGTCCACCGCAGATTCTCGGGCTGCACGGCGAACAGGCCCGCCACGAGGAGCAGCAGGAGCGGCGCGAGCTTGGCCACGGTGAGCACGGCGTTGAGCCGCGTCCCCTGTTTCACCCCGATGATGTTGATGAGCGCCACGCTGGCGAAGATGACGGCGAGGAAGCCCGCTCGTCCCGCGCCCGTGCCGACCCAGGGCACGAGCCTGCCGGCGGCGTCGGCGAACAGTCCGGCCACCCCGGGAATCGCCGTGGCACCGAGGAGCCAGAGCATCACGCCCACCATGAAGCCGATGTAGCGGCCGAACGTCACCTCCACGTAGGCGTACGGCCCGCCCGTGAGCGACACCCGGCTTCCCGCTTCGGCGATGCAGAGCACGATGAGGCCCATCGCCAGCCCGCAGATGATGTAGGCCAGCGGCGCCGCCGCGCCGAGCAACCCGGTGACCTCACGGCTCGCCGGGAGCCGAAAGATCCCGCCGCCCACCGTGACGTTGACGATGCTGGCCGCGAGTCCCCACGTGCCGATGGCGCGGACCAGACTGCGTTCGCTCGCCGGTGCGGAGAGAGGCGACGCTGGAGCGGTCATGGCTGTGCGGCGGGACGCAGTGCGCGGAATTCCGCATCGGGGCTCCACGACGGCACGCCCGACGCGTTGGCCAACAGCAACGCGAAGCGCAGCACGATCTCGGAGAGCTGGACCGCGCCGGTGAGGTCGAAGTCGTTGCGGTACGCGTCGGACGGCTGATGATACCGATGCTCGGTGTAGTCGTCGCCCTGCTGCGTGCCCCATCCCGTGGGACGCCCGACGAAGTCGCTCCCTGCGCCCACCGACACGGCGGGGATGCCCGCCTTGGCGAACGAGAAATGATCGGACCGGTAGAACTCCCCGGCCTCGGGGTGATCCTCGGGGCTGAGGCGCAGGCCATCGGCGCGCACCATCGCCGCCAGCTGCGGCCCCAGGCTGCTCTTCTTTTCGCCGAGCACGGTGAGATCGCGCGTACGGCCGAGCACGTTGCCCCCGTCCACGTTCAGATTGGCGACGATCTGCCGCGCCGGTACGGTGGGGTTCTGCGCGAAGTATGCGGAGCCGAGCAGGCCGGACTCCTCCGCCGTGACGAAGGTGAAGAGCAGTGAACGCCTCGATCGCGCGCCCTGCGCCGACGCGCGCGCGATCGCCAGCAGGTCGGCGACGCCGGAGGCGTTGTCGGTAGCGCCGTTGTAGATGGAATCGCCGTTCACGGCCGGTCCGATGCCGAGATGGTCCCAGTGCGCCGACAGCGCGACGTACTGCCTGGCGAGCGCGCGATCGCTGCCGCGCACGACGCCCACGACGTTCTCGGACTGGAGATTCCGTACGGTGTTCGTGAACCCGAGATCGAGCGTGATGCCGGTGGCGACGGGCCGGAACGCACGCGTGGCGGCCTGCGCCCGGAGGGCGCTGAGGTCGATGCCGGCCTGCGCGAGGAGCGCCGTGGCGGCGGTGTCGGTGATCCAGCCCCGCACGCCAAGCGGAGCGGGGAGCTTGGGATCGCGCGGCAGCATGCGCTGTTCCTTTGCCCAGGAGCCCACGACGGTGTGCCAGGGGTAGCCCGCCTGCTCGGTGGTGTGGACGACCAGCATGCCGGCGGCCCCTCGCCGCTCGGCCTCCTCGAATTTGTAGGTCCAGCGTCCGTAATACGTCATCGCGCGTCCGCCGAAGAGTCCCGGCTCGCCCGCCGGCGCGGGCGGGTCGTTGACGAGCACGAGGAGGATCTTGCCACGCAGGTCCATATCCTTGAAGTCGTCCCACCGGTACTCGGGCGCGTTTGCGCCGTAGCCCACGAACACCAGCTCGCCGCGTGCTGCACTGGTGGTAATGGCACTGCCTCCCCAGACGACGACGTCGTCGGGATAGCGGAGCGATGCAGTAGCCTTGCCGCTCGCCGTCGCGCGGATCGACGCGGGCGCCGCGGCGACGATGTCGATGGGGACGTTCTGGAAGTACGATCCGCTCACCCCCGGCTCGACACCGGCGGCGAGCAGCCTGGCGGCGATGTACTCGGCCGTGAGACGTCCGCCCCGCGTGGCGGGCGCGCGTCCCTCGAGCAGGTCGCTGCTGAGGAAGCGCAGGTCGGCGTCGATCTCGGCCGCCGTGATCCGAGGCGCTCGCGGTGCGCCTGGGAAAGCCGGAACTTGTGCGCCAGCGCACAACGGAAGTGCGAACAGAGCCGCAGCAAGTAGGGTACGACGCGGTGACATCATGGCGACTGGAGGTACGCGGAAAAAGACGGCCCGAAGTTCGCAGCAGGGAGTGGTGAAAGACTAGACCGCGCGCCACGACGGCGCCACCGCCGTCCAGGCTGTCGCGCCCCATGCTGCACTCACTCCCCGCACCAGGACCATCAGATGATCGCACGTTCACATGTACGGTTCGCTGTTGTTGCCGTTCTCACCCTCGGGACCGCCGGGGCAGTGGGCGCCCAGGATGTCGCCGTCGTCGAAGCCGCTGCGCCGGCGCGTCCGGCGCTGGACGACGCGGCAGCGGCGGCTGCCGCCGCGCTCCCGTCGACCGCCGCCGGCCCCACGATGGAATCCGCCCGCGTCGCGGTTCGCGCTCCGGTAACGGAATCGCGTGACACCCGGGCACCGGCGCCGCAGCGGCGCAGCAGTCAGGGGCAGCCGGTCGCGCTCATGGTCGTGGGCGGCGCAGGTCTGCTGACGGGTCTCATTATCGGAGGTGGCGCCGGAACGGCCATCGCGGTGGGCGGCGCGCTGGTGGGGCTGTACGGCCTCTACCAGTACCTCCAGTAGACTTGTCGACGCACCGATAACTGAAAGGGCGGACGCTGGCCACGGCGTCCGCCCCTCGTCGGCTCCTTTCTCCGCCCGCGCCGAGATCCGATTGAACGCCTTCAGACGAATCGCCCTCGTGCTCGGTGGCGGCGGGCTCAAGGGATTCGCCCACATCGGGGTGCTTCGCGCCCTCGAGGAGCGCGGCATCGTCCCCGACGTGTATGCCGGCACCAGCATCGGGGCGATGATCGCCGCGTCGAGACTCGGTGGCGCCACGGTGGAGAGCCTCATGACGCAGGCCACCGCGCTGCGCCGCAAGGACCTGTTCCGCCTCAATCACTTCGGCATGCTGCTGGACCGCATGCGCGCGCCCTCGATCTACCTGGAGGAGCCGCTGCGTGCCCTCTGCGAGGCGGCGATTCCCGACGTGCTCTTCTCCGAGTTGCCCAAGCCGCTGCTCGTCAACTCCGTGGATCTGGACGAGGGTGCCCGCGCGGTGTGGGGGTTGCCCGGCCTCCAGGACGTGAAGGTGCGCGACGCCGTCTATGCCTCGTGCGCGCTGCCCGGCTTCTTCCCCCCGGGCCTCGTTGGCGATCGGACCTGCATCGATGGCGGCGTGGTGGACAACCTGCCCGTCTCCGTGGCGGCGCACTTCGCCGACATGATCATCGCCGTGGACGTAGGCAGCTCCGATGCGTCGCAGAAGGCGAGGGCGGCAGGCCAGGGTTTCGCGACGATCTACATGCGGGCCGCGACCATGATGATGCACGCGCTGCAGCAGTTCCCGCTGGAGCGGTGGCAGGGGCCGCCGATGATCCTCATTCGTCCCAGGGTGGACGACGCGAACTGGCTGAGCTTCACCCACACCGAGCAGAACATCGAGGAGGGGTATCTAGCGGCGATGAGCGCGCTCGAGCGCTTCGAGTCGTACTGGGAGCGGCCGAGCTGCGTCTTTCCGCGTCGCCGGGTGCGGATCGACGTGAACCGTCCGCTCTGCACCGGCTGCGGCACCTGCATCGCGCTGGCACCCGCCGTCATGGCACTCGATGAGGATGGCAAGGCGTTCGCGAGGACGCATGTGGTGGAATGGTCCCCCGCCGACGGTGGCTTCGTCCACGAATGTCCGACGCACGCCATCACGGCCACGAATGTGGACCGGCGTGCCACCGTGGCGGCGACGAACTTGGAAGAACAGCACGATCCTTCGCCGAGCGGGAGCGGCGCGGGGTGACGCGGAGAGAGGGTTTCCGTCTCCGGTTGACGGGCTACGGTTTTCCGGTTTCCGGTAGTTCGGGGTGTGTTGGGCGCGGACCCCGCACCACGGCGCGGACGATCCGCTCGTAGGCATCCACCGCCGATCGCAACTCGTCCAGGGCGATGTGCTCGTCGTCCCGATGGGCCACGTGGATCGAGCCCGGTCCGTACAGGTAGGGAGTGCCCCACCCCGGCATCGCGGGGATGTCCGTGGCGAAGGCCACGACGGACGTGTCGAATCCCGCGAGCGAGGCCAGACGCACGGGGGGCACTTCGATGCCCCGCTGAAGCGTGGCGCGGCCATCGTTCCACTGCTCGAGCCGCCGCCATACCTCGTCCCCATCCGTCACGAGCCGCACCATGAGCCGCGCCTCCGCGCTCGGCGCGATCACGTTGTCGGCCACGCCACCGGCGAGGCGCCCGATGTTGACGGTCGTGCTGCCGAGCAGCGCGTCGGTGGGCAGCTCCAGCGCGTCGAGCTCGGCGAGCAGATGCACGAGGTCGCGCGTCGCCGAATGCCCGAGGTGTGGATAGGCGGAGTGCGCCGCCTCGCCCGCCGTGCGGACGAGCACCCGCATGGCTCCCTTGGTGCCGAGGGCGAGCGTGCTGTCCGTGGGCTCGCCGTTCACCAGGGCGAGACTGCGAAAGCCGGTACGGCGCAGCCACACCTCGGCGGCGTGCGCACCATCATGCGTCGTCTCCTCTCCCACCACGAACAGCAGGGCGACGGCAACACCGTCGCGTCGGAGCCGCTCGCCCGCGCACAGCATCGCGGCGGCGATCCCCTTCGCGTCGCACGCGCCGCGTCCGTGGAGGATGTCTTCCGTGAGGCGCGGCGGAATGAACGGGGGAACCGTGTCGAGGTGGGTCGACAGTGTCACATACGGTTGCTCGCCTGCCGTGGCGAGCAGATCGTGCCGTCCCTCGCTGGCCGGAATGCGGGTCAGCCGCCAGCCGCGCCGCGCGAGCTCGGCACCGAGCGCGTCGACGAGCGCGGCTTCGTGCCCGCTGGTGGAGTCCGTCTGCATCAGCCACTGGGCAAGGCCGACGACGTCGGCGACGTCGGCGGGAAACGCGCGCTGAGTCATCGGTACTCGGTAGAGGGGGCGGGACACATCACTCCCAACGCTCGCCGGCGGCGATGGCGCGGTCAACTCCGCGGTGCTGTTGCCGATAATGACCAGCATGTACAACGCACGTCTCTTCGCCGGCGCCCCTGCCACAGGCGGCGCGCTTTCCGGCGCCGGACGGCGCGAGCCCCCGTCGGTGTCGGAGGCCTCGAGCTTCTGGCCGATGGTCGCCTGCACCGCCATCGCTACGGTGGGGATCGTGGGCGTGCTCCAGCCACGTGCCCACGTGCGTTACTCGGGCCTCGCCACGATGCTCGCCGCGCTGCTCGTCGCGCTCGGTCTGGCCGGCATCTCGGCCGTGCGGCGGCGCGAGCGGCGTCTCGTCCGGCATCACGACGATCTGCTGCACGCCCAGATCATCCGAACGGCACAACTGCTCGAGAGCGCGCGCGATCTCACGTCGGAGAGCTCGGAAGCGGCCATTTACGGCCGGCTCCCGCGCCACGCCGAGCGACTGGTGCGGGCCGACGGATTCGCGCTCGCGCTGTTCGAGGAACGGCTGTTCGTCGGGCGCTATGACGGCGCCGAGCTGATCGAACTGCCGCACGCCACACCGAGCTCGCTGGAGCTCCATGCGCTCCAGACGATGGCCACCGTGGAACGCTCGCGTGCCGAGCCGGGATCGTCCATCGTGGAGCTTGCCGTGCCGATCTGTGCCGGCGGCGCTCTCATCGCCGTGCTCACGATGCGCCGGCGCGGCGCCCCGTTCAGCGCGCAGGAGCTGGATGACGCGGCGACCCTGTGCGCGCACGCGGGCATCGCGCTGGAGAAAGCGCGGGCCGTGGCGCAGCTGGTGAGCATCAAGCGGGAGTGGGAGGCGCTGTTTCATTCCACCGCGGATGGACTGGCACTCGTGGGTGCCGACGGGGCCGTGCGCCGAGCCAACGACGCCCTCGTCGCCGTGGCCGGCATCCCCTCGGCGTCACGCGATCATCACGCCGGCTGGTTCATCGCCCTCGCGCGGGCGGAGTGCCCGATCTGCGAGACCGTCCGCTCCGGAGCGCCGGCCTCGGCGATCGTGGGCGACGCGGAGGGTCGCACCCTGGAGCTCTCGACGACACCAGCCAGCGGCGGTGGCGCCGTGCTGGTGGTGCGTGACGTGACGAGCGCTCGTGCCGCCGACGAGGGACTGCGTCAGGCACGGCAGCGGATGTTCGAGAGCGAGAAGCTCGCCGCGGTGGGACGGCTGGCCGCCGGCGTGTCGCACGAGGTGAACAACCCGCTCATGGGGATCGGCGGGATCGCCTCCATTCTGCTGGAGGAGGATCGGCTCGACGGCAGCACGCGCGAGGCAGTGGAGCTCATTCAGCGTGAGGCACGGCGGGCGGCGAAAATCACGCGGGACCTGCTGCACTTCGTGCGCATCGGCGAGGGCGCTCCCGAATGCGTGGACGCCAATGCGCTGGTGCGCGAGGTCGCACGTCTTCGCGTGCTCGCGCAGCGAACGGCTGACGTCGCGCTCACGCTGGATCTCGCGGACCCGCCGGCCCTGGCATTCGCCAGCGCAGCGCCCCTCACGCAGGTGCTCATGAATCTCGTGACGAATGCCGAAGATGCCGTGGCCGGCACGGAGCATCGTTCCATTCTCATCGCCACGCAGCAGCGCGCAGGGACGATTCAGATCATCGTGGACGACAGCGGACCCGGTGTGTCGGCGGCGGTGCGCGCCCGCCTGTTCGAGCCCTTCTTCACCACCAAGGAGCCGGGCAAGGGCACCGGGCTCGGGCTCAGCCTGTGCTACTCCATCGTCGAGCAGCTCGGCGGGACGATTCGGATGGAGGAGAAGGCGGGACGCGGGGCGCGGTTCGTGGTCGTGGTGCCCGCATTCGCTGGCTCCGCCGTCCTCGACGCACCGGCCAAGGTGGCCTGACGCTGCACGCGTGGCGGCGTGGCGGCGTGGCGGCCGCTGACCGCTCGTGTAGATTGCGTTCCAGCCTGCCGGATGCGCGCGCCGCGAGCGCGGTGCGTGCAGCAGTGGCTCAGTTCTCCACCGTCGGCCCGGTCCGAGCACCCCGGCGACTCCGCGAGACCCCCAGATGACCTCACTCGATTCCTTCGGCAGCCGCGCCACGCTCGACGTCGCGGGCACGTCCTACACGATCTATCGGCTCGATGCCCTCCGGGAAGCCTCCCAGGGGAAAAGCGAGCGGCTGCCATTCAGCCTCAAGATCCTGCTCGAGAATCTGCTCCGCAACGAGGACGGCGCCTTCGTCAAGAAGGCCGACATCGAGACGATGGCGTCGTGGGACGTCCGCGCCGGAGTCGAGAAGGAGATTGCCTTCCGCACGGCGCGCGTGCTGTTGCAGGATTTCACCGGCGTGCCCGCCGTCGTCGACCTCGCCGCGATGCGCGACGCGCTCGCACGGCTCGGCGGAGATCCCCAGCGCATCAACCCGCTGCAGCCCGTGGATCTCGTCATCGACCACTCCGTCCAGGTGGACGAGTACGGGAGCGACGCCGCGTTCCTCATCAACACCGACCTGGAGTTCGAGCGCAATGTGGAGCGCTATGTCTTCCTCAGGTGGGGTCAGGACGCGTTCCAGAACTTCCGCGTCGTGCCGCCCGGTACCGGCATCTGCCATCAGGTGAACCTCGAGTATCTCGGCAAGACGGTCTTCGTGAACGAGGAGACGGGCGAAGCGTACTGCGACTCGCTTGTCGGCACGGACTCGCATACGACCATGATCAACGGCCTGGGCGTGCTCGGCTGGGGCGTGGGTGGCATCGAAGCGGAGGCCGCGATGCTCGGCCAGCCGGTGTCGATGCTCATTCCGGAGGTGGTCGGCTTCAAGCTGCACGGCAAGCTTCCCGCCGGCACGACCGCCACCGACCTGGTGCTCACGGTGACCGAGATGCTGCGCAAGAAGAAGGTTGTGGGCAAGTTCGTGGAGTTCTTCGGCAGCGGGCTCAGTTCGCTCAGTCTCGCCGACCGAGCGACGATCGCCAACATGGCCCCCGAGTACGGCGCGACGATGGGCTTCTTTCCCGTGGATTCGGAGACGCTCAACTATCTGCGGCTCAGCGGCCGGAGCGAGGCGCAGGTGGCGCTCGTGGAGGCATACACGAAAGCGCAGGGGCTCTTCCGCACCGACGACACGCCGGATCCGGAGTTTACCGACGCCCTCGCGCTCGACCTGGGGACGGTGGAGCCGAGCCTGGCCGGACCGCGGCGGCCGCAGGATCGTGTGCCGCTCAGTCAGGCCGCGGCGATGTACAAGGAGTCGCTGGCGATCGACCTCGCCAAGATCGCCACGCCGGCCGGCGCCGCCGCGGCGCACGTCGAGGCGACCGCCGTGAGCGCGGCGCCCGAGCTGGCGAAGGCGCTGAGCCGCATGGACGGCGAGGGTGGCGACCAGCCCCAACACCACGACGGTGTGGCGTGCGATTACAACGGTCAGAGCTTCTCGCTCAAGCACGGCGCCGTGGTCATCGCGGCCATCACCAGTTGCACCAATACGTCCAACCCCGGCGTGATGCTGGCAGCCGGTCTCCTGGCGCGCAACGCCGTTCGGAAGGGGCTCAAGGTCAAGCCCTGGGTGAAGACCTCGCTCGCGCCAGGCTCGAAGGTGGTGACCGACTACTTCAACGCGGCGGGCGTGACGGAGTCTCTCGACGCGCTGGGATTCAATCTGGTTGGCTACGGGTGCACTACCTGCATCGGCAACTCGGGCCCCGTGCCCGAGCCGATCGCGGCGGCGATCGAGTCCGGGAAGCTGTTCGTGACGAGCGTGCTGTCGGGCAACCGCAACTTCGAGGGGCGCGTCAACCCGCTCACGCGGTACAACTATCTCGCGTCGCCGCCGCTCGTCGTGGCCTATGCGCTGGCGGGTCGGATGGACCTCGACATCACGCGAGAGCCGATCGGTATCGGCAGCGATGGGCCGGTGTTCCTGCGCGACATCTGGCCAAGCGCGCAGGACGTGCAGGCCGAAGTGCTGCGGAGCGTGAAGCGGGAGTTCTTCACGCATCAGTACGCGGATGTGTTCAAGGGCGACGCGCACTGGCAGGGGCTCGCCGTGCCGGCGGGGGAGACGTACGCCTGGCAGGGCGACTCCACCTACGTGAAGAACCCGCCGTACTTCGACGGCATGACGATGACGCCCCCCGGCGTGAAGGCCATCACGGGCGCCAAGGCCCTCGCGATGCTGGGGGACTCGATCACGACCGATCACATCTCGCCGGCCGGCAACATTCCCGCGGCGAGTCCGGCGGGGAAGTGGCTGCTCGAGCAGGGCGTACAGCGCAAGGACTTCAACTCGTACGGCGCGCGTCGCGGCAATCACGAGGTGATGATGCGCGGCACCTTCGCCAACATCCGGCTTCGGAACGAGATGGCGCCGGGTACGGAGGGTGGCTGGACCACCACCGTGCCAGGCGGGCCGCCGCAGTTCATCTACGACGTGGCCATGCAGTACGCGCAGGCGAGCACGCCGCTCGTGATCGTGGCGGGCAAGGAATACGGCACCGGCTCCTCGCGCGACTGGGCGGCCAAGGGCACCGTGCTCCTCGGCGTCCGCGCAGTGATCGCCGAGAGCTTCGAGCGCATCCATCGCTCCAACCTGGTAGGCATGGGCGTGCTGCCGCTGGAGTTCGTCAACGGCGAGACGCGCCAGTCATTGACGCTGTCCGGCTTCGAGACCTTCAGCGTGGAGGGGGTGGACGACACGCTCGCGCCACGCCGTGAGCTCCGCGTCACCGCCATGGCGGCGGACGGCTCGCGGACGTCGTTCCAGGTCCTCTGCCGCATCGACACACCCGAGGAGCTGAACTACTACAAGCACGGCGGCATTCTGCCGTACGTGCTGCGGTCGCTGGCGCGCCGGTGAGCGACGCGCGGTGATGGGTCAGCGCGAGTACACCGCCCGCGCGTTGACTCCGCCAAACCGGTCGAACGTCAGGGTGGCCCCGGCGAGGTAGCCGCGCGCGGCATACCGAGGGTCATCCGGATCCGTGAGCAGGATCTCGTCGCCGCTCTGCGACCAGCGTCCGGATGAGGTGGTGCTCTCCACGCGCCCCTGACCGTTGCGCACGTCACGCGTGGTGGAGTGGTCGATGAAGCTGCCGTCGTTGCCGAGCCGCAGCGAGCCTTCGAGCATCTCCACGTAGTTGCTCGGCGACACGTACACGATGGTGGCGGGCAGCCGCTCGCCGTCAATCGAGCGCAGCGTGTACGTCCCCTGCACCGAGCCGCCGATGCCGGTGAGGAGATCGCCGCAGCTGGCAGTCGAGAGGGCGAGAGCGAGCACGAACAGGGTACGCATCATGGGACGAATCCTCCTGGATGAGAGCCGGCGCGGAGCGCACGTGCCGAGCGCCGCGTCAATCATTCATACCATGCATGCCCCGCGATGTGCCGTGCGGGTATCAGGACAGCAGTGTGGGCGGTTCGTTCGGATCGTCGAGCATCCGATTGTGCTTCCCCTGCGTCGCTGCCTCGATCTGCGCCAGCAGATCGCGCTCGATCGCCTTCACGTCGAGCGGCTGGAGCATGTGGCGCAGCTCGGGATCGTCGCTCACCACATGCCCCAGCCGAGTGTAGAGGCCGGCGACGAGCTGCAGCGACTTGGTCACCTCCTGCTCCACGCGCAGGCTCACCTGCAGGCCCAGCTCCTCGCGCAGCTCGGCGATCGCCGCCTCCCGCTTCTGCGCCATGAGGACGAAGATCGAGAGGAAGATCGCCTCGAGCGAGACGATCGTGGTCATCATGCCGAACGGATACGGATCGAACGGCACGATGCCCACCGCACCGCTGTTCACCGTGAGCCACGCGGCAAACCAGAGCACGTGCGCCAGCAGGAACCAGACGGAGCTCGCGATGTTGTTCAGGCCATCGACGAATCGCTCCAGCAGATTCCGGTGCGCCGCGTGCTGCGCCTTGATGGCCCCGAAGGCGCGATTCGCGACATACCGCCGCTGGCGGCGCTCCGCCGGATCCTCGAGGGTCGCAGCGTTGTCGCCCGCACTCTCAGTCTCGCTCGTCATGCGCGCGGCCGAAGCGAGAAGCGTGCCCTGACAGACTCAGTCGTTCTGGGTCCGGCGTTGCGGCGAGGCCACCGTGCCCGCCTCAGGGACGCCGCACATCAACGGTGTGGCCGATGATGCCTCCCAGAATCCCGCCGGCCGCCGCACCGATCAACCCGCCCTTGACCCGGTCGCGGCTCGTCGTCGCCCCGATCACCGCACCGGCAGCCGCAGGCAGAGACTGATCCATCACTTAACGTGCGCCACATAGCGTTAACTGGCGGAATGCGTCCGCTTGACGGGATCGAACCGTCCTTTATCGTGAACGTTTCGAGGTTTGTGCACGCTGGAACGGTCGTTGCGCGTAGGTGCCGCGTGGCTCATTTTCCGCCAGTCCCCTCAAACAAGGATTCGATGCGCATCACCAGTCTTTCCCGGCTCGTGCTCGGACTCGCGCTGGCGGCGTCCGCCGCTGCGCCGGCCCGCGCACAGCAGCCCGTTCCAGCCGATGTCATGCCCACCCCCGAGGTGGGCACGATGGCACCGGATTTCACCATCTCCGGCGGCACGCGATACGGCCTCCTCAAGAATCCCATTCGTCTGGCCGACTTCCGCGGCAAGACGGTCGTGCTGGCCTTCTTCTACAGGGCCCGGACCAAGGGCTGAACGGTTCAAATGGAGGCGTACCGTGATCAGTACGCCAAGCTGTTCAACGGAGGCAAGAAGGTCGTGGTGCTCGCCGTGAGCGTGGACCCCGACACGATGCTTGCAACCTGGGCTCGTGACCTGGATACCCCGATCCTGTTGGGATCCGACGTCGGACAGAAGGTGGGCAAGTTGTACGGATCCGTGCGTGGGGCGCTGGACAATCGCACGCTGTTCGTCATCGACCCCACTGGCCGAATTGTGAAGCGCATGATGCCGTTCAACGAGCTCGCGCAGGCGTCCTACGACGACCTCGAGACGGCAGTGAAGCAGACCTTGTCACCCCGGTAACGCAGAGGCGGTTGGTCGACGAGTACTTTCACGCCCGGCGCACGCGCACTGCTGTCTGAGTTGTACGAGTCCGCCGTCGCGGGCGCCGCTCCCGGTCCATGCACGGAAGCGGCGTTGCGCGACGTTCGCATTCGTACGGGTCAGCGACTGTGGCTCTACGCCATCGGAAAGGCAGCCCACCCCATGGCCCACGCGGCGTTGGAAGTGCTTCAGCACGCGCGTCCGGTATTCGCGGGCGGCGTGATCGTGGCGCCGGAGTTGGCCCCGCCACCCTCGCCGACGATCTCGGCGCTCCGCGGTGATCATCCGCTTCCCGGCCGCGCGTCCTTTTCGGCGGCCGCGCGCATTGGTCAGACGACGGCGGGCATGCGCGGCGACGACGTGGTGGTGGTCCTGATCAGCGGAGGCGCCTCGAGCCTCATCGGCGCTCCGCTTCGCGGCATGGGCGAGGCGGAGCTCGTTCA
This sequence comes from Gemmatimonadaceae bacterium, assembly GCA_046598315.1. Lineage (GTDB taxonomy): Bacteria > Gemmatimonadota > Gemmatimonadetes > Gemmatimonadales > Gemmatimonadaceae > AG11. The sequence goes on along the minus strand of JBKJIY010000051.1, from coordinate 3,234 downwards.
CCTGTTCGAGCTCCTGCTCGGCTCGGGACTCGACATCCGCTCCATGAACGCCGTGCGCAAGCGGTTCACCCGATGGGGCGCCGGGCGACTGGCCCTCGCGCTCGCGCCAGCGACCTCCCACGTGCTCATCCTGAGCGACGTGCCGGGCGACGATCCCGCCGATGTGGGATCCGGCCCCTGCACGCCCGACGAGATGCCTGTGGCCGAGGTGTCCGCACTCCTCGAGCGCGCGGGGTTGACGCAACGGCTGGCGCCGGCACTGCAGGCCTATCTGCGCGACGTGGCGCGCGGCACGATGCCGGAGACACCCCGCGCTTCTCACCCGGCGTTCGCGCACGTGACCAGTCGGGTGATCGGCAGCAATCGACTCGCGCTCGACGCCATCGCGGCCTTGGCGCGGACCCGGTCGCTGGCCGTGGAGATCTCCTCGGCCCAGCTTGGCGGCGACGCGGCGCAGTGCGGGGCGATGGTTGCGGACCAACTGCTTCGGCGCGCCAACGCCGGTATGCAGGGCGTCGTCGCATGGGGCGGGGAGACCACCGTGACGCTCGATGCACTGGCGTTCTCCGATGTGCGGCAGGCGCCGCGTGCCATGCCACCCAAGGGCGGCCGCTGTCAGGAGCTGGCGCTCTCCGCCGCCCGCGTGCTGGCGAGCGGAGGCGATGTGGCCCGGCGCGTGACGCTCCTCGCCGCCGGCACCGACGGCCGCGATGGTCCCACCGATGCCGCCGGCGCGTATGCCGACGCGGCGCTCTGGGAATGCATCCGACGCGCCGGCCACGATCCCGGTATCGCCCTGGACCGGCACGAGTCGTACACCGCGCTCGACGACGCCGGCGCACTTCTGCGTCGTGGACTCACGGGAACCAATGTGATGGACGTCGTGATAGGTGTGGTCGAGTAGGCGTCCTGCCGCGAGACGCTACCTTTCGGGCTGACCCTTGCCGCCACGAGCCGTTCATGACCAATCGCCCGTTCACCGTCGGCATCATCCAGGACTCCGCGTCGGCCGACCAGGCCGCCGTGCTCGAGTCGTCAGTCGCGAAGATCCGCGAGGCCGCGGCGCGCGGCGCGCAGATCATCTGCCTCAAGGAGCTCTTCAACGCTCCATACTTCTGCAAGTCGCAGCAGTGCGAGCGGTTCGATATCGCCGAGACGATTCCCGGACCGACGACGGACGTGATGCAGACGCTCGCCAGGGAGCTCGACGTCGTCATCGTCGTGCCCCTGTTCGAGAAGCAGGGGCGGGGCGTCTATCGCAACTCCGCGGCGATCATCGACGCGGACGGCGCATTGCTGGGCGTGTATCGGAAGATGCACATCCCCGACGATCCGCTCTTCAACGAGAAATACTATTTCAGTCCGGGCGACACCCTCCGCGACGACCGCATCGATGCCATCGGCGACCTCGCCAGGCAGGCGAGTGGCTTCCGCGTGTGGCGCACGAAGTACGCGACGATCGGCGTGCTGATCTGCTGGGACCAGTGGTATCCGGAGGCCGCTCGCATCACGAGCCTCCTCGGCGCTGATATCCTTTTCTATCCGACGGCCATCGGCTGGCATCCCGCCGAGAAGGATTCGTTCGGCGCGGCACAGGTGGACGCCTGGCGAACCATCCAGCGCTCGCACGCCATCGCCAACGGGGTGTACGTGGCGTCGCCAAACCGCGTGGGCCACGAGGACGACGAGCCCGGCACGCGCGGCATCGAGTTCTTCGGCCACAGCTTCATCGCCGATCCGTTCGGGCGCCTCCTCGCGGAAGCCGGCACGGATGACGCGATTCTCGTTGTCGAGTGCGACCCCCAGGTGATCGAGGACACGCGCCGCAACTGGCCGTTCCTGAGAGACCGCCGCATCGACGCGTACGCGCCGATTCTGTCGCGGTATCTGGGCGCATGAGAGGTGAATGCGGGTGGTCGGTGCTCGGTGCTCGGCCGACCGCTGGACGCAGGGGCCGACCGGCGTCGGCCGAGAACCGAGAACCGTAAACCGTAAACCGTACCCCGTACGCCAGTCCCCCAATGCCCCACTTCACCTTTCCCGCCGAGTGGTCCCGTCACGACGCGACCTGGATCGCCTGGCCACATCATGAGCCGGATTGGCCGGGCAAGCTCGGTGCGGTGCGGTGGGTCTATACAGAGATCGCCCGCGTACTGGCGCAGTTCGAGCGCGTGGAGATTCTCTGCCACGACGACGCCGTGCGCGCCGATGCCGAGGAGCATCTGGCAGCACACGGCGTTCACGACAATGTGCAACTTCACCGCGTGGCCAACGACCGCGTCTGGCTACGCGACTCCGCCCCGACGTTCGTGCTCGACCGGGCCGGCCAGGTCGAGCTGATCGACTGGGGGTTCAACGCGTGGGCGAAGTACCCCAATCATGCCCGCGATGAAGCGGTTGGAGAGGCGGTGGCCTCGATCACGGGGCTTGCCCGCGTGCAGCCCGCCCGGCCCGACGGGCATCGCCTGGTGCTCGAGGGGGGCGGAATCGAGACGGACGGTGCCGGCACGCTTCTCGTGACGGAGGAGTGGCTGCTCTCGGATGTGCAGGTGCGCAACCCGGGGATGTCGCGCGAGGACTACGAAGCGGCGTTTCGCGAATACCTCGGCATCCGGGAGACGATCTGGCTCGGAGAGGGGTGCGTCGGCGACGATACCCACGGCCACGTGGACGACATCGCGCGCTTCGTCGCGCCCGGCGTGATCGTGCTCGCGCATGAGGACGACCCGGCCGACGACGAGAATCACCGGCGATCGGTGGACAACATGCGCCGGCTCGAGCTCGCCGGAGCCGCCGACGGCGCGCTGAAGGTGGTGAAGCTCCCGTATCCCCGTGCGGTGATGATGCAGGGTGAACGGCTCCCAGCGAGCTACGCGAATTTTTACATCGCCAATGGGGTGGTGCTGGTGCCGACCTTCAACGATCCCAACGATCGGATCGCCCTGACGATCCTGGCCAGTCACTTTCCCGGCCGCCACATCATCGGTATCCACGCGGTGGATCTCGTATGGGGATTCGGCACGCTGCACTGTCTTACGCAGCAGCAGCCGAGTGCAGGAAGACAGTGACTGCCCCCGACTTCCTGTCTTCCTGACCGCTTGCCTACGCTTTCATGCTTTTCGGTTTTCGGTGACTCGCTCTTGGTTTTGGTCTTGCTGTCTTGCTGTCTTCCTGTCTTCCTGTCTTCCTGTCTTCCTGTCTTCCTGTCTTCCTGTCTTCCTGTCTTCCTGTCGT
>JBKJIY010000090.1:0-48165 GCA_046598315.1 Gemmatimonadaceae bacterium | reverse complement strand
CGCTGATCTTCTTCAGCTCCTCGATCACCGCCGTCACGGCCTTGTCGATGCCGCGCTTGATCGCCATCGGGTTGGAGCCCGCCGTGACGTTCTTGAGGCCTTCACGGAAGATCGCCTGGGCGAGGACGGTCGCCGTCGTCGTGCCGTCGCCGGCGTTGTCCGACGTCTTGGTCGCGACTTCCTTCACCATCTGGGCGCCCATGTTCTCGAGGGGATCGGACAGCTCGATCTCCTTGGCCACCGTGACGCCGTCCTTCGTGACGGTCGGTGCGCCGAACTTCTTGTCGATGACGACGTTCCGGCCCTTCGGTCCGAGGGTGACCTTCACCGCCTCGGCAAGCTGATCGACACCGCGCTTCAGTGCAGCGCGGGCGTCGACGTTGAAATGAAGCTCTTTGCTAGCCATTGAATGCCTCTAGATGGTGGCAGTGATTACGCGACGACCGCGAGCACATCGGACTCGCGGAGGATGAGCAGCTGCTCACCTTCGATCGTCACCTCGGTGCCACTGTACTTTCCGTACAGCACCTTGTCGCCGACCTTCACGGACATCGGGACGAGCTTCCCATCCTCGTACTTGCCCGGGCCAGCGGCGATGATCTCGCCCTGCTGCGGCTTCTCCTTCGCCGTATCGGGGATGTACAGCCCGCCGCGCGTCTGCTCGACGTCGTCCAGCGCCTTCACGACAACCCGGTCGGACAACGGCGAGATCTTCACGCCGGCCGCGCTCTTGGTGGCCATAGGTAATGTGCCTCCGAATGGAAAAGCGGTGAGAACTACGTGCTCTGGGTATTAGCACTCATGCAATAGGAGTGCTAACAAGCATGAAGAATACTCCGCATTCGCGATGCACGCAAGAGGGCGCGTGCACAGTCGCGATCGTGCGTCTAAGTACCTATCGCTCAAGAAGTTACGTGGTTAGCGACAGACCACGAAAAGCCGGAGGAAGGAATTCACCGAATTCTCTCGAAAACGACTGAATGCTCGCAACCACACCCATTGCACACAGTCGGCTGTTTTCGGCTGAATTCGGAAATTCGGTCCTCCCGCTCTGCTTTTCCCCCGGCCGAACCCCTAGCCGCTCACCAGGTCGTACGCCATCACGAGACCGTGCAGGGTGAGAAAGGGATCGACCTCATCGAAGCTCTCGCAGAGGGGCGCGAACAGCTCGGCGAGCCCGCCGGTCCCGATGACCATGGGGCGCTCGTCGCGCGGCCACTCGGCCCGGATCCGCCGCACGATGCCATCGATGGCGTCGGCGGCGCCGAACATCACGCCGGCGCGGATGCAGTCCTCGGTGCGACGCCCGATCGCGCGGTCCGGGGGAATGAGCTCCGTCGCCGGCAGCTTCGACGTGCGGCGAAACAGCGTCTCGGCCGACGTCCGGACGCCGGGCGCGATGACCCCGCCGAGAAACACCCCCTCGCGCGTGATGCAGTCGAAGGTGGTCGCGGTGCCGAGGTCGACGACGACCGCATCGCGCCCGTACCGTCGGCTCGCCACGAGCGTATTGATGATGCGATCTGCCCCCACCGTGAGCGGCTCCTCCACGTCGAGCGTGATCGGGAGTGGCGACGTCGCATCGAAGATCTCGATGCGCGCGGATGGGATCCAGCGCCGGCAGGCATCGGCAAGATGCGTCCCCATGCCTCGCACGACGGACGCGATGGCCACGCCATGCACGGCGCCGGCCTCCACGCCCGCCCCGGCGAGGAGGCCGCGCAGCAGGACCCCGAGCTCGTCGGCGCTGCGAGGCACGTCGGTGATCAGGCGCCAGTGCGCGCGTAGTTCGCGCCCGTCAAAGAGCCCGAGCGTCGTCTCGGAGTTGCCGACGTCGAAGGTGAGGAGCATCAGCCCTGGTCGGCGAAGGTGAGAGAGCCCGTGCGGTGCGCGGTACTGGAGCCGTCGGCCTGGGCGACGAGTAGCTCGCCGGAGGCACTGATGCCGGACATGCGCCCGCTCGCGGGCGATGCCAGCGTCCGCCCGCGTGCGATGTCGCGCGCCTGCCAGCGCCGCAGCTCGTCGTCCGAGAGATGGCGGCTCGCCGCCGCCGCGCGGCGCAGTGCCGGCACCAACCGGTCGAGCACGGCGAGGCGGGTCGTGTCCGGGGGAAGACCGATCGCCGTCTCGAGCGCCGGCGCGCGGAGATTGACCCCCATCCCGATGGCGACCCAGTCGGGGGCCGTGCCGCGCCATCGCGTCTCGATGAGGATGCCGCCCAGCTTCCGGGCGCCGATGTAGAGGTCGTTGGGCCACTTCACGCCGATCGTGGTGTTGGCGAGCGCATCGAGCGCCTCCGCGGCGTACAAGCCGCATCGAAGCGCGAGCACGTCCAGCGCCCGCGCGTCGCTCGGGCGCTCGATGAGCGTGAGCCACACGCCGGTGCCGGCGGGCGAGCTCCAGCGCCGCCCGTGCCGGCCCCGGCCCGCGGTCTGATGATCGGCGACGATCAGCGTTCCCGACGGTGCGTCTGGGGCGAGCCGATGGGCGACGTCGAGCGTGGAGCCCACCTCCTCCAGCGCGACGGCACGAGGGAGCCCGAGCCGACGCGCCAGCTCGTCGGCCGTGACGCCCTCGACGCGCGCCGCGCGCGCGTCAGCGAAGAACGACAAGGAAGTAGGCGATCGCCAGCACGATGCGATACCACCCGAAGAGCGCGAAGTCGCGATTCTTGATGTAGCCGAGGAACGACTTGATGGCGGCGATGGCGGTGACGAAGCTCACGACGAATCCCACCGCGAGCAACCCATAGTTGCCGGAGAGCGCCGCCCTGTTCTTCACCAGCTCCAGGCCGGTGGCGGCGAGCATCGTGGGCACGGCAAGCATGAAGGAGAATTCCACGATCGTGCGCTTGGAGATGCCGATCAGCGCGCCGCCGACGATCGTCGCCGCCGACCGAGAGACGCCCGGTATCACGGCAATCGCCTGGAAGAGCCCGACGAGGAACGCTTTCCTGTACGTGAGCTCGCCGAAGTCCACATCTGCACGGTCGGGCGTGTCGTGAAACCGCTCGAAGACGATGAGGACGATACCTCCGACCAGCAGCGCGAACAGCACCACGTAGAGATTGCCGAGGAGGTAATCCTTGATCACCCGGTACACGGTGAGGCCGATCACGCCCGTCGGGATCACCGCGACGACGAGCTTCTTGAGGACTTCCCAGTTCCAGAACTTGCTCCAGTACAGCACGACGACGGAGAGGATCGCCCCCAGCTGGATGATGATGTCGAAGCTCTTGGCGAACTCGGAGTCGCGCAGTCCCATGAGGTCGTTGACCAGCACGAGGTGCGCCGTGGACGAGATCGGAAGGAACTCCGTGATCCCCTCGACGATGCCGAGGATGAGCGCTTGCAGGAACGTCATGCCGGGAGGAGCTCGCTGGAGAAGGATGCGGGATAAGATAGCGTCGCCGCGCTACCTGGCGACGGGGCGCTCCAGCGCCCGCCTGTAGAACGCTTCATACTGCGCGACCACGGCGTTCATCGAGAAGCGGGCGCGGGCATCCGACGCGGCGCGCGCGCTCATGATCGACCAGCGACCGGCATCGCGCAGGATGCCGATGGCCGCCGCCGCCATGCCCTCCACATCGCCCACGGCACAGAGCACGCCCGTCTCCCCGTCGGTCACGACCTCGGGCAATCCGCCGGCGCGCGTGCCGACCACGGGCACGCCGGTGGCCAGCGCCTCCAGCGCGCTGAGTCCGAACGACTCGCTCTGGGTGGGAAGGAGAAAGAGATCGGCACTGGCGAGCAGCGGCGCCACCACGTCGAGCTTGCCGAGGAAGTGGACGTCGCGCTCGACGCCCAGCCGGCGCGCCTCGTGCTCCGCGTCCACCCGGTCGGGTCCGTCACCGACCATCACCAGCACGCTCGGGATGCGTGCTGCCACGCGGGCGTAGATCCCGATCACGTCGCGCACCCGCTTGACCGGGCGGAAGTTCGAGATGTGCATCAGCACCTTCCGGCCGTCGGCGATCTCGGGGCCCAGCGACGTGCCGTAGCGCGCGCGGTCGTACACCGCCGGATCGATGAAGTTGGGGATGACGTCGATGCGGCAGCCCGTGCAGCCGAATGCCAGCTGTGTCTCCAGCAGCAGGTACTCCGATACCGCGGTGAGGCCATCCGACTTCTCGATGGAGAACTTGGTGATCGCGTGGAACGACGGATCCTGCCCCACGATGGTGATGTCGGTGCCATGGAGCGTGGTGAGCACCTTGATGTCGGGCCGCGTCGTCGCGAGCATCTCCCGGGCGATCCAGGCGCTGGTGGCGTGCGGAATCGCGTAGTGCACGTGCAGCAGATCGAGCCCGTGCGTCAGCACCACCTCGTGCATGCGGACGGCGAGCGCGAGATCGTACGGCGGGTACTCGAAGAGCGGGTATCGGCCGACGTCCACCTCGTGGAAGTACACGCCGGGCACGAAGCTCGGCAGGCGAAACGGCTGCTGGTACGTGATGAAGTGGATCTCGTGTCCGCGTGCCGCCAGCGCGATGCCAAGCTCCGTCGCCACGGCCCCCGAGCCGCCGTACGTCGGATAGCAGGTGATGCCGATCTTCATGCGCCGTCGGTCCCCGCGCGCCACCACGCCGCGAGATGCCGGTCGGCGTCCGGAGCGTCGGCGTCGAGCCGTGTCACGTCCGCACCGCCAAGCTGGTGCCGGAACCAGGTGCGCTGGCGCTTTGCATACTGTCTCGTCTCGATCACGATTCGGTCGAGCGCCTCGTCGGGGGTGATGTCGCCCTGCTCCATCGAACGAATCGTCCGGTAGCCCGCCGCGTTCCACGCCGGCGCATCGGACGGCACGTCGCGCACGAGCCCGCGCACCTCGTCGGCCCATCCGGCAGCCATCATCCGTCGCGCACGCTGGGCGATGCTCCCCGCCAACGCTGCGCCGGGATCGACGACAAGATATCGCGCGCGCCAGCGCGGAGGTCGCGCCTGTTCGCGGTGTAGCTCGCTCACGCGCCGGCCCGCCAGTAGCGCCACCTCGATGGCGCGGAGCAGCTGCGTCCGCCCGAGATGGGCGCGCGCTGGATCGAGCTGTTCGACCCACCGTCGAAGCTCGGCGGACGGCATCCGCGCGAGCTCGGCCTGGAGCGCCCCGCGCTGGACCGGATCCATAGCCGGCTCGTGGAAGAGCTGACCAAAAAGCGCGCGGAGGTAGAGCCCCGTGCCGCCCACGACGAGGGGCGTACGGCCGCGCGCGAGACTGTCGCGAATCCAGCCATCCGCCAGATCGGCCCACCAGGCCGCCGAGGCCCGTTCGGTGGGCGCGAGGACGTCGATGCCGAAATGCGGCGCCGCCGCACGCTCCGAGGCGGACGGCTTGGCGGTCCCCACATCGAAGCCGCGGTAGAGCTGGCGCGAGTCAGCGCTGACGATGTCCACGTCGTCCAGGGCCGCGCAGCTGATCGCCGCGGACGTCTTGCCCGCCGCGGTCGGACCGCAGATGACGCGGATGACGGGCTCGCTACTGCCGGCCAAAGCGCCGCTCGAGCTCGGACCACGACAGCTGCACGATCGTGGAGCGCCCGTGCACATCGTGCGCCGGCAGCCGGGTCTCGCCGAGCGCCACGAACAGTGCGCGCATCTCGGCCGGCGACAGCTCGTCTCCGGCCTTGATCGCCGCCTTGCAGGCCACGGTGGCCGCGAGTCGTTCGTGCCGCGCGTGCGCGGACGACTCGCGGTCGCCGGCCAGCGTGGCCAGCGTGTCGCGCAGACACCGCTCGGCGTCGAAGCGCGCGTGTGGCATCGGCACCGCACTCACCAGCAGCGTGTGGCCGCCGAACCCTTCCACCTCGAAGCCGAGCCGCGCGAGCATGTCCCGGTGCGCGTCGAACGCGTCGCCCTCGGTGGGCGTGAGATGCAGCGTGAGCGGAAACAGCAGCCGTTGCGACGGTGCCTCCCCACGTTCGAGCATCCCCATGAACTGTTCATAGAGGATGCGCTCGTGCGCCGAATGCTGATCGATGAGCACCACGCCGTCGTCGTGCTCGAACATCATGTACGTGCGCCGCAGCTGCAGCAGCGGCGGTGCGATCACCGCGTCGGCGAGGTCGCGCGCGGGCGCGACGGGCGGAAAGTGCGGTTCTGGCGGCGGCGCGTCGGCGGCGGCGTCCGACGGCATGTCGCGCGGTGCCTGGTCTCCCACGGGCGTTTCCGTCGCACTGAAGAGACCGTCCGGCGACGGAAGTGTCGGCCGCAGCAGCTCCACGTCGCGGGGCACCGGCGAGGCGGGCCAGGCGCCGCCGGCGAGCGACCACCGGCGCACGCCGAGCGCCGCGCCGGCGTCGAATCCACCGAGCGCGCGGCGCACCGCGTCCTCCATGGCGCGCTCCACCGGCCAGCGATCGCTCAGCCGGATCTCGGCCTTGGCGGGATGCACGTTCACGTCCACGGCGTCGGCGGGCACGACGAGCTCCAGCAGGAGGCTCGGACGCATGCCCGCCGTGAGCGTGGAGCGATAGGCCGCCTCGGCCGCCCGAAGCAGGCCGTGGTCGCGCACAGCCCGCCCGTTCACGGTGAGAAACACGCGTCGGCCCGCGGTGCCCACGTCCGACGGACGTTCCACGAGTCCGCTCACCTGGATGACGCCGCGCACGTCCTCCACGTCGAGCAGGCGATCGGCCAGGCTTCCGCCCCACAGCGCCGCCACGCGGTCGCGCAGCGACGTCGCGGCGGGCAGGGTGAGCGCTGGCTTGCCGTCGTTGCTCAAGGAGAAGCGCGCGTCACGCCGTGTCAGTGCGATCGTCGTCATCGCATCCTGCACCGCACGCCACTCGCTGCGCGGCCCGCGCATGAACTTCAGCCGGGCCGGCGCATTGAAGAACAGACGCGACACGGACACCGTCGTTCCGCGGCGCCGCGCGATGTCGGAGATCTGCTCGATCGCGCCCGCAACGGCGCGAACCGCCGTCCCGGCGCCGTCGGATGACGCCGTCTCGATCGTCATCTGGCTGACCGAGCAGATCGCGGGAAGGGCCTCGCCACGAAATCCGAAGCTCGACACGCCCACGAGGTCCGACGCGAGGCGGATCTTGGACGTGGCGTGACGGGAGAGCGCGAGCATGGCGTCCTCGCGCTCCATGCCGGAGCCGTCGTCGCTCACGCGGATGAGCTGCCGGCCCCCATCCTCCACGGCGACGTCGATGGCGGTCGCGCCGGCGTCGAGGGAATTCTCGACGAGCTCCTTCACGGCGGAGGCGGGCCGCTCGACCACCTCGCCGGCGGCGATCTGGTCCGCGACGGCGGAGGGAAGTACGGCGATGCGTGCCATCGGGCGAATGCTACCCGTGGGGCGTGCGCGTGGTCAATCGTCTGGCGATCTCAATCCAGCGGCAGCACGTCGGACGCGGACATCCAGCCGGCGCGGCCGGCATCGACGGCGATGCGCACCCACAGTCCCTCGCGCGCGCCGAGCGTGCCCGTCTCCCCAGCCGCCGCGGTCGTCAGCCGCGACGCACGGCTCAGCGGAGCGTCGCGCAGCAGTGTCGTCGTCCGCACCACGCCGAGTGCGCGGCCGTCCAGTCGCTGGTGGAGCTCGAGCGCGCCGACGAGTGTCACGAGCGCACACGCCACCGCGCCAGCCGCCACGCCACGCAGGGCGGGCCCGCGACCCGCCAGCCGACTGGCGACGGCGGTCCACCCGATCAGCCACATCACCAGCGCTCCCCAGGCGAGCGCGTCGACCGGCAGGAGGGGCACGTACGCCGGTGAGCGAAGTGACGGAAGCTGCACCAGCGCCAGTCGCGTACGCGTCTCGTCGTCGAGCGGATCGAGTCGCAGGGCACGCTGCCATCCGCGCGCGGCGTTGGCGCTGTCACCGCCGGCCCATGCAGCGGCTCCGTAGTTCGCCCACGCATCGGCGGCGCGCGGCACCCGCACCGTGACGCGGGAGAAGAGTCGCTGCGCCGTGGTGAAGTCGGCCCGCTCGTACGCCTGTACCCCATCGCTGAACGTGCGCGTCGCCGAGTCGGGGAGCCCGAGCAGCGGTCCCGCCCCGATCGCCAGACCGAGTGCGACGAGCAGCCCCGCACCCACGGAGGGCACGTATGTCGCGCGTGCGCGCAGCGCCTCGCGATCGACTGCCTGCGCGACGTCGAGGGCCGCCTGCGCGAGCGCATGATCGTCCGCCTTCGTGCGGGAGAACGCGGCCGCATCGAGGCGGTCCAGCAGCTCCGCGGCGCGCGTGGCCACGGCCTCCGTCACCCCGGCACGGCGCAGTCGCCGCGCGAGCGACATCGGCGACGCGCCATCCCCCACGCTGGGTACGCGCTCCGCCAGGGCGCCGAGGAACAGGCGCCGCACCTCACCCGGCACGGCGGCGGCGGCGGAGCCGGCGGCCAGCCTCTCCAGGCGGCGCGCGGCGTTCGGTGCTCGAGCGCGGACACGCCGCGCGCGCCGCAGACGGCCGACCGCTGCCGGGGCCGGCGCAGCGAGCAGGAGCAACCAGTACCATGTGCGCGACGTGAGCGGTGGCGCGCGCTCCGCGCGGAGCGTCGGGCGCAGCGCCAGACGGGGCGACACGACGCTGTCCGATGCGGCGAGCGGCGCGGACGCCACCTCCAGACGCAGCGCGCCGGTCACGGCCACATCGTAGGCGCGGCGCCCGGGATCGAAGAATGGATATCGCATGGGCGCGATCGTCTGCGCGCCCGCCTGGCGCGGCGTCAGCAGCCAGTCGAACTCCTTGGCTCCCTGCACCTCCGTGCGCGACGTATCGAGCTGCACCCGCTCGCCGGCGAGCGCGATCGAGGCCCATGCCACACGCAGGACCGGGCGCGGGAGCAGTTTCACGTTGCCCGCCCCGTGCACGCGCAATGTCACCGTGACCGGGTCACCCATGCGCGCGCGTGCGGCGGCAATACGCACGGACGCCGTCAGTCGTCCCACCGCGCCGATGTCGTCGGCCGGACGATCCGGCGCGCCAGGTTCCATGGCCACGAAGCGCACGCTATCGGTGCGAAGCTCGTAGCTCTCCTCGCGCGAGAAGAAGGACGTGGACAGCGGCAGGGAGTAGGTGAGTGCCGCCGGCGGAATGACGGCGGCGCCGGAAAAGAGCGGAAAGAGTGCGCGGCGGTAGCTGAGCGTCTCGAAGCATCGGCGCCCGTCGCGCGCGACGGTGCCCGGAGGCGCGAGGTCGTACGCCAGCGCGGCGGGCATCTCCGGCGGAAAGAAGGTGGGATTTCTTCGCAGCTGCTGCCGGGCCATCTCGTTGAGATGCACGTCCAGTACATAGTTCACCTGCTGGCCCACGTACACGGAGTCGCTCCGCGCGCCGTGAAGGCCGGCGAGCGAGGCGCGCACGATGACCTGCGCCGCGTCGGGGGGGCCGCCGTGGAGGTTCACCACCATGGGCCGCGCACCGCCGCGCTGCGCGCCGGCGGTGACGCTGATTGGCGGAAGCGCGATGCGGCCAGCGCCCGACATGGCGACGAGCAGGGTCGATTCCGTGAAGACCGACGGGCGGCCCGCCGCATCGCGCTCCACGCGCGAGCTGCTCGCGCTGCGCAGCAGCTGCACGCTCGGCGATCGTCCCAACTCGATGCGCGGCGTCGCCAGCCCTGACGCGCGCGCCGCGATGGTAATCTCGAACGGCGCGCAGCTGGTCGCCGTGTCCGGCCCCTGCGCCACGATCGCGAGCTGCGCGGCGAGGAGCACGCCGATCATCGTGGCGCTACCAGTCCTTGCCGCCGGGCGGCGGCTCCGGGCGATTCTGCTTCTGCTTCCTGCTTTGCACCTCGCGCTCCTCGCGTTCGGCGCTGCCGAGGAGCTGTTCGGCCTGCCGCTGCGCCAGGGTCGGCTGCGGCTTCGGCTCGTCCTGCGCCGGCGCGGGCGACGCGTCCGCGTCTCCTCCACCGCCGCCTCCGCCGCCCTGCTTCTGCTTGCGCAACGCGAGCTCGTAGTTCCATTTCGCGTCGCCGTCGCGCGGGCGCTGGATGAGCACCCGCTTGTACAGCGCGAGCGATTGCTTGAGCACGGCGTCGGCGGAATCGCCCGTGGCACCCAGGCCGCCGATCAACCTGGCGAGGCCGGCATTGAAGCGGGCACGATACTGCACCTCGGCGTCGGCCTGCTCTGCCGACCGCTCCAGCGCCTCCGCCGCGGTCGTGAGGGAGTCCGCCGCCAGCAGCGCGGTGCCGTAGTTGTACAGTGTACCCGGCGTCTTGTCGCCGCTCGCGATGGCACGCGCGTAGAGGGACACCGCACGGGGATAGCTCCTGGCGCGGTAGGCGGCTTCGGCCTCGAAGACATCGCGAGGTTGCGCGCACGCCCCGGCAAGCAACGCGAGCACGAACGACGCCGCGACCGAGGTTTCCGCCGCAGCGGCTCGGCGACGCCGCGGTCCACGGTGTCCCGCGCGCACCGTGTCCAGCCAGAGGAGCAGCACGGCTGGGAGGAGGAACAGGTGGTAGCGTGGCGTGCGATTCTCGCCGTCCTGCGTGCTGCGGGTCTGCGTGCGCAGGCGGCTGAGCGCCGACTTCACCCGCGCTGCCTTGTCGCTGGCTTCGGCGGGGATGAATGTGCCGTTGGCCGCCGTCGCCGCCGCCTGGAGTCGCGTCGGGCTGTACCGCGTGATCACGATCTGACCGTTCTCGTCGCGCTTCTCGGCAGACTTCCCATCCACGGTGATGGGGATCGAGCTCCCCGCGGGCGTGCCGAATCCGACCATCACCAGACTCACGCTCTGCGCCGCGGCGCGCTTGGCGGCGGCGGTCACCTCGGCCACGGGCTCGAATCCCTCGCCATCGCTCAGGACGACGAGCGCTCGGTCCGCGCCGCTCTTCGTGAGCGCCAGCAAGTCGGTGCCCTGCGTGATCGTCGCCGACAACGAGCTACCGGCCTGCCCGACGATGCTCGGGTCGAGATTGTCGAGGAAGAGATCGAGCGCGCCGCCGTCGACGGTGATGGGCGACAACACGTAGCTGCGGCCGGCGAAGGCGAGAAGCCCGACCCTGTCGCCGGGCGAGAGGGCGCGAAGTCGCCGGATTTCCTGCTTGACCCGCTCGAGCCGGTTCGGCTGCTCGTCGGTGGCGAGCATGGACAGCGACGCGTCCACCGCCAGCACCATGTCCACACCACTGGAGCGCACCACCGTGCGCTCGAAGCCCCAGCGCGGGCCGGCGAGGGCCACGCCGGCGAGGGCGGCGGCGAGACCCAGGCGGGCGGCGCGCCAGTTGCCGCCGGCGAGGACGGAGTCGGGCACCAGCCGCCGCACGACGTCGAGCGTGCCGAGCCGCTGCAGGCGACGCTCACGCTCGCGTCGAGCGCGTCGCATCAGCACGAGAAAGACGAGCGGGAGCACGACGGCCAGTGGCAGCAGCCAGGGGAGGGCGAAGAGCTCCACGAGGGGCATCACGGCAGGGGTCCTCGCCAGGCGACGAGCATGAGTTCGAGCGCCAGCGCGGTCAGCATCAGCCCGACCGGCCACGGATACAGCTCGGAGTAGCGCACGTAGGTCCGGCTGCGAACGGGAGTGCGCTCGAGGGCGTCGATCTGCTCGGTGATGCGGCGCAGGGCCACCGGATCGCGGGCGCGAAAGTAGCGGCCGCCCGTCACGGCGGACACGTCGGTGAGCAGTGCGTCGTCGATGTCGACGCGCTGCATCTCGTAGCGCAGCCCGAACAGCCCGCGGCCGACGGGGACGGGCGCCATGCCCTCCGTCCCCACGCCGATGCCGTAGATCTTGATGCCGAACGCCGACGCCGCCTTCGCCGCGGTGCGAGGATCGATCGAGCCGCGGTTGTTGACCCCGTCGGTCAGCAGGATCATCACCCGGGACTTGCCTGGCGCGTCCTTCAGCCGGTTTGCCGCCGTGGCGATGGCCGTGCCGATCGCGGTGCCGTCCTCGAGCTGGCCCGGCTGCAGGTTGTCGAGCGCCGCCTGCACTACCGGGTAGTCCGTGGTGAGGGGGACCTGCGTGAGCGCCTCGCCGGAGAATGCGACGACGCCGATGCGGTCGGACTTGCGGGCGCTGACGAACGCTTTCATCCGTTCGCGGGCCGCCTCGAGCCGATTCTGTGGCTGGAAGTCCTGCGCGAGCATGGAGCTGGAGATGTCGAAGGCAATGACGATGTTGATGCCCTCCGACGTGGAGGTTTCCGCGCGCGCGCCGGATCGCGGACGGGCGAGGGCGACGATGCCGGCGACCAGCGCGAGGTTGCGCAGCACGGCGAGCCAACGGGTGATGCCGCGCCCCGCGCGCGGCCCGCGCGCCAGGACGGGAACGCGAGAGAAGACGATTGCCGCCGGCCGTCGCGACCGCGCCGTGAGCCACCAGATCGGCAGGAGCAGCAGCAGGACCAACCACCAGGGCGACGCGAACTGCATGGCACCGAGCTCGATCATGCGGCCGCCTTCAGCGCCGAGGCGGCACTGAGCGCGACGGCCGCCTCGTGCTCCTCGCGCACGATGGCGCTGGCCTCGGTGGCGATGGCGCGCGCCTTGTCGGGCGTGACCGGAACGGCGGCGAACTTCACGGGATCCACCATCTCGAGCAGGGCACGCAGGCGCTCGACGGGTACGGTAGGCGCCTCACGCAGCGCGAGCAGCAACTCACCGGAGGTGTGCGCGAGCGACACGGACAGGCGGCGGGCGGCGAGATAGCGCCGCACGACATCGGCCATGAGGGCGGCGTGCCGACCTGTTTCGCCAGCGGCGACGAGCCCGAGGGCGTCCACTCGCGCGAAGGCCCGCTGCGCATCGAGGTATGGATCGCCCGTGAGCGCCGCTGCGCCCCGTGCACGCCGCTTCCACCACCAGATCGCGACCGCGACCGCGAGCGCCGCGAACGCGGCGGCCACCCACCACCACCACGGCGCCGGGGCGCGCGTCGGGATCAGCGGACGCGCGGGTTTGGGCACATGCAGCGCACTATCCGCCGGAAGGACACTCCGCACGTGGAGCGTCGGGAGGGACAGCGCCACTCGCCGCTCGCCATCGTCGGTCTGCACCAGCACCTCGCCCAACTCGATCCGGAGCGCTCCGACATCCCACGGCGCGAGGTGGTACGTGGCGATCCGATCGGTCGCGCTCGAGGAGTCGCCGCCATTGCGGACGACCGGAGGGGCGAGCGACTGCACGGGCCCCAGCGAGTCGACGGCCGCCGGAAAGTTCACCGAGGCGCCCAACGGCGCGCGCACTCGCACCGTCACGCGGACCACGTCGCCGACCGTCACCGAATCGCGATCGAGTGAGGTGCCGGCCTGCACGGGAATCGTCACGGCCTGCGCACTGACGGACGCCGGCAGTGCGAGCGAGAGCGCGGCGGCTACGACATGCCGGATCCGCCTCATCGGCGGCGCGAGCGCGTCTCGCGAGTCCGGAAGAACTTGATCAGGGGATCGACGACGCCCGAATCGGTGTGCACGGGGATCTCGTCGATGGCCAGGCGCCGCAGCAGTCGGCGCCGCTCCGTGTGCTCGGCCGCCACGGCGGCGGCGAACCGGGAGCGCACCTCGGGATCGCTCGTGTTCACGTCGAGCGTGCGGCCGGACTCGGGATCGACGAAGCGCGCCAGTCCCACGTCGGGCAGCAGCTGCTCACTCGGATCATCGACCGTCACGGCCACCACGTCGTGCCGCTGGGCGAGCAGCTTGAGCGGCTGCTCCAGATCCTCCGACTGGAAATCGGAGACGACGAACACGATCGCCTTGTGCCCCAGCATCTTGCCGGTGTACTCCAGCGCGGCGGCGAGGTCGGTGCCGCGACCCACCGGCTCCCAGACGAGGAGGTCGCGGATGAGGCGCAGTGCATGCCGGCGTCCCTTGCGCGGCGGCACCACGTGCTCGATGCGATCGGTGAACAGCACGGTGCCCACGCGGTCGTTGTTGCGGATGGCCGACATCGCGAGCACGGCGGCGAGCTCGCTGGCCAGCTCGCTCTTGAACCGCTGGCGCGTGCCGAAGCGCTCGGAGCCGGACAGGTCCACGACCAGCATCACGGTGAGCTCGCGCTCCTCGATGTAGCGCTTCACATAGGGCTTGCCCATGCGCGCCGTGACGTTCCAGTCGATCGACCGCACCTCGTCGCCCGGCTGATACTCACGCACCTCCGCGAACTCCATCCCCTGCCCCTTGAACACCGAGCGATATTCGCCCGTGAACAGCGAGTTGACGAGGCCGCGCGTGCGGAGCTCGAGCAGCTTCACCTGCCGAAGGATCTCGGGCGGGATGCCGCTGCCCTTCGTCGCCGTGCCCACGGGCGCGGTGGTGCTCACGGGCTCTCGACTTTCGCGAGCACGCGGGTGACGATGTCGTCCGACGTGACCTCCTCCGCTTCGGCCTCGAAGGTGGTGAGGATGCGGTGGCGCAGCACGTCGGGCGCGATCGCCTTCACGTCGTCCGGAGTCACGAAGGCGCGCCCCCGAAGGAACGCATGTGCCCGCGACGCCTGGGCCAGCGCGATCGTGGCGCGCGGCGACGCACCGAACTCGATGAGGTTCGCCAGGTCGCCGAGCCCGTTCGCGGCCGGCTCGCGCGTGGCGTGCACGATGTCCACGATGTAGTCCACGATGCGGTCGTCCATGTACAGATCGGCGATGCGCCCGCGCGCCTCGAGAATCGCCTCCGGCGTGGCGACGTGCTTGACGTCGATGGCGTGCCCGCCCGCCATGCGGCGCATGATCTCCCGCTCCTCGTCCCGCGTGGGGTAGCCGACGCGCAGCTTGAGCATGAAGCGATCGACCTGTGCCTCGGGCAGCGGGTACGTTCCCTCCTGCTCGATCGGGTTCTGCGTGGCGAGCACGAGGAACGGCTCCTCGAGCTTGTAGGTGGTGCCGCCAATGGTGACCTGCTTCTCCTGCATGGCCTCGAGCAGCGCGGCCTGCACCTTGGCCGGCGCGCGGTTGATCTCGTCAGCGAGGATGATGTTGGCGAAGATCGGCCCTTTCTTCACCATGAACTGGCCCGTGGACTGATCGTAGATCTGCGTGCCGACGACATCCGCCGGCAGCAGGTCCGGCGTGAACTGGATGCGCGGGAAGCTCGGCGAGATCCTCTCGGCGAGTGTGCGCACGGTCAGCGTCTTGGCCAGGCCGGGCACACCCTCCAGCAGCACGTGGCCACCGGTGAGGAGGCTGATGAGGAGACGATCGATCATGTACGTCTGCCCCACGACCCGGAGCGCGACCTGGCGACTGACGTCCTGGATCAGGCGAGCGTCGGCGGTGGATGAGGCGGTCGAGACTGATGTGGACACAGGCCCTCTGATGGATCGGTGAGTCGATGCGGTTCTACAAGAAGAATACGTCTCCGCGTCACAGCTGGTCCAGCGCTTTCCGCTCCGCCGGCGTGAGCCCGCGCGTCGCTCCCGAGGCCAGCTCACCCAGTGCCACCGGGCCGAACTTCACGCGAACGAGCCGGTCCACCTGCAACCCGACCGCCTCGCACAGCCGCCGCACCTCGCGGTTGCGTCCTTCGGCGAGGGTGATGGTCAGATCCCACCGGCCTCGGCCAACCTTTTCCGCCGTGATCTTTTTCGGCCGCACGATACCGTCTTCGAGCTGGACCCCGCGTCGCGCGTCCTCCGCGGCGAGATCGCCCTCTCCGAGCACGGAGGCGACGTACGTGCGCTCCACCTCGTGGCTCGGGTGGGTGAGCCGATGCGCCGCCGCGCCGTCGGTGGTGAGCAGCAGCACCCCTTCCGTGAGGAAGTCCAGCCGTCCCACGTAGGTGAGGCCGGGTCGGGCCGGCACCAGGTCGAACACCGTCTTTCGGCCTTCCGGATCGTGGCGGGAGGTGATGACGCCCGCGGGCTTGTGCAGCACGAACCACTCGACCGGCGCGGGTGAGCCGATGCGTTCGCCGTCCACCTTGATCACGTCCCGGTCGGGATCGACAGTCTGCCCCACCTGAGCCAACTGCCCGTTCACGGTCACCCGCCCATTGGCGACAAGCTCCTCCGCCTTGCGGCGCGAGAGGACTCCGGCCCGGGCGAGTGCCCGCTGGATACGCATCGGTTCGGCCATCAGAGCACCTGTGGCTGCGCGCGGAGCGCGATCGCCAGCTCGTCCGAGCGCGGGAGCTCGTCGAGATGCCGCAGCGCGAAGTACTCCAGGAAGATGGGCGTTGTACCGTAGTGCAGGGGCCGCCCCAGCCCCTCGCCGCGCCCCACGACATCGATCAGTCCGCGCTCGTGCAGCGACTTGAGGACGCTGCCGACATTGACGCCGCGAATCTCCTCGATCTCGGCGCGCCCCAGCGGCTGGCGGTAGGCGATGAGCGCCAGCGTCTCGAGTGCGGCGGCGCTCAGCCGCGCCGGACGCGAGGCGAGCTGCGCACGCTCGATCGCCTCCGTGTACTCCGCTCGCGTGAGAATCTGCCACCCGCCGCCGATCTCCACCAGCTCCACGCCGTGACCATCCACGTCGTAGTGCTCGCGCAACTCGTCGAGCGCCGCGGACACCGCCGCGCGGGACGCGTCCGACTCCAGCGAGGCCAGCTCGTCGGTGGGAATGGGGCGCGCGCTGGCGAACAGCGCCGCTTCAAGCAGCTTCGCTAGCGGCGTCACGAGTGATCTCCACGTTGGCGAAGGGTCGGGACTGGAGGACACGGCACTCGCCCAGCTTGGCCATCTCCAGCAGCCCGAGCAGGGTGGACAGCACTTGCCAGGGCTCGGCGCCCTTCTCCACGAGATCGGTCCAGAGCGCGTGCGCGCGGATGCTCAGCAGCGCGCGGATCACGCCGATCGCACCGGGCACGTCGATGGGCCGCTGGATGATGTCGTGCATGGTCGGTGCGCGCACCACGCGCAGGATCCGGTCGACGGCGGCGAGCAGCTCGCTGAGCGAGAGGGCAAGCGGGGCTTCGGGTGGCGCAGCGGCGAGCGGCACATACGCTCTGGCGAATCGGCTGCGTCGCTCCTCGCCCGCCCGCTCCAGCACGTCCACCACTTCGCGCATCTGCTGATACTCCAGCAGTCGTCTCACCAGCTCGGCGCGCGGATCGTCCCAGCCTTCCTCGCCGTCGCCGTGCGGGAGGAGCATCTGCGCCTTGATACGCAGCAGGCGCGCCGCCATCTCCAGGTAGTCGGCTGCCTCGTTCAGCTGCAACGATCGGATGCGTACGAGGAATTGCTCGGCCACCCGCGCGATCGGGATGTCGTAGATGTCCACCTGCTCCTCGCGGATCAGCGTGAGCAGCAGATCCAGCGGCCCGGAGAACTCGGAGAGCTCGATGACGAACGAGGCCGGCTGTGCCGAGCCCTCCGGCGCCCCGTTGGAAAGCGCAGTGGCCAGGGCGCTCACCGGAGCCACTGTCCCGCCGTGGGGAGAAAGAAGCCGGCCACGGCGTTGAGGGCAAACTCGGCGCCGACCATGGCCGGCATCATCCAGTGCTGCAGGAGCCCGCGGCCGAAGTAGAGCAGCGCGATCAGCACGAGGATGCCGTAGCGCGCCAGCTGCACGTACCGGATCGCCAACGGTCGCGGGAGCAGATACTTGAAGACGTGCGAGCCATCGAGCGGCGGAATCGGCAACAGGTTGAAGGCGATCAGGCCGGCGTTGAGGAGCACGCCGTAGTAGAGCATCGCCTGCACGATCCCCAGCGACGGCTGCAGCGTTTCCACGGCCATGCCCAGGCGGCCGGTGACGGCAATGAGCCCGGCGCAGGCGACCGCGATGACGAAGTTGGTGGCCACGCCCGCAAGCGAGACGAGGATGTCGCCGCGCTTGAGGTGGCGATAGTTGTCAGGATTCACCGGCACCGGCTTGGCGCCCCCGAGGATGACGCCGCGCGCGCCGACGAGCGCCGACCCGGTGAGCATGATCAGGGGAAGGATGATCGTCATGTACAAGTCGATGTGCCGCGCCGGATTCCAGCTCAGGCGGCCCGCCTCCAGTGCCGTGCGGTCGCCCTGTTGTAGCGCCGCGTACCCGTGGGCGATCTCGTGCGCGATGACGGAAAAAAGCAGAACGGGCGCGACGAGCAGGATCGTGATGAGTGTATTCAACGGCGGCTGGCGAGGGCGGCAGGACTCCGGCCCTGGCCGAGCGGAGTGCAACGGGCGTAAGGTAGTGTGGCGATGGAGGAGAGTAAAGCGGTGTCCCTGCTTGACTTCACCCTCGGCGGCCCGTAGCTTTGGTGCATCGCGACTCTCGCGAGCACTACCGAATTTTTGGAGATATTGCGTGCCCAATATTGCATCCGCGAAGAAGAACATGCGGAAGTCGCGCGCGGCGACCGCGCGTAACCGCGCCCAGCGCTCGTCGCTGCGCACCGCGCTCAAGAAGGCCAAGGCGCCTGCTGCGACCGCCGAGGAGCGGACGACCGCGGTCACCCTGCTGGATCGCGCCGCTCGCAAGGGCCTGGTGCACAAGAATCTCGCCGCGCGGCAGAAAAGCCGCATGGCGAAGGCGGCCAACGTCGCGGCGGCCTAGCACCGCTCGAACCGCCGCCAGGTGAGAACGCCGGACGGTCACCCCTCCGGCGTTTCTGTTTCACCGCGCGCGCTCAGTCAGAGCGACGCCAGCTCCGCGCCGCATCGCTCACAATACCACTCCGTCGGGTAATTCATCGAGGCGCATTCGCTGCACTTCAGCGTCTTCGATGCTTCCGCCGACTTGCTCCTGAGCACGATCGGCCGGTTCCCGCTGACGTGCTCCGCGAGCGGCGCCTCGGATCCGCGGCCCAGTGATGGTGCGCTCCCGTCCAGGCCCGTGGACGACTCGTCACTCAGGTTGACGATGCCATCGTCGTGCGCGCGCATCGAGAACGAATCACGTCGCGTCGCCTCGTCCGGCTCGTCAGCGGGCGGCCGATCCATCGGTCCAGCGGGCGTATTCACGAGGACGCCGAGCATCCCCAGCGTGTTGCCGCCCGACGCCTCGGAGTCGATGAGCTGCTGTTCGGCGGCGATGACCGCCGCACTCACCTCCATCGGGGCCGTGACGGCATCCAGCGCCGTGGGGGCGAACAGATCGGGGGCATCGACCGTGGCCGGCACATGCGGGCTGGCCTCGTCCTCGTCGCGCGCGGGGCCTGACGTGGCCACCTCGGGCTCGCCCACCGGAGCGAGCGTATCCGTGCTCCCCCCCTCAGCGTTCGCCGCGGGCCGCTCCGCTCCGGACAGCAGCTCGCGCGCGCTGCCGAGCTCTCGCTCGAGGGCCGCACGACGGGTCGAGAGCTCCTCCAGCTGGATGTCACTCGCCATTTCCATCTCCTCCCACGCCTCGGGCGTGAGCTCGCCGACGTGGGCGCGCAACTCCCCCTCGGCGCGCTCGTCGCGCGCCTGTTGCTGCTCGGCGTCGAGGGCGTGGAGGCGGCCGCCGAGCGCGTCGAGCTCGGCGCGCAGGCCATCCGCGTGCGCCGATAGCTGGTCGACGACGCCGGCGAGTCGACGGGAATAGTCATCGTGCACCCTGGTGTACACATGCGCCGGTGTCGTGGCACGGCGTGCCTCAAGGGCGACGAGCCAGCCCTCGAACCTGCGGCGTTCCTCCAGCAGCACGCTCACCGTGCGAGACGAGTCGCCTCCGTCATCGGCGCGGACGCCGTCGACGCCGGCCTCTCGTGAATTGCTGTCGTCGCTCATCGCTGGTTGCCTCTCTCGATTGCTGGTGAGCGCCGCCGCGCCGAACCTCGGCCAGATCCTGCGCACGATGCGCGCCGCACGACGTCGTCTCCTACTCGCCGCGTCGGTAGATCAGCCGGCCGTCCACCACCGTCGCCTCGACCCGGCCGCGCAGGGTGTGGCCCGCATACGGGCTGTTCCGCCCCTTGGAACGGAAGGCCGACGGATCCACCGTCCACGTCACGTCGGCATCGAAGACCGTCGCGTCGGCGATCGCGCCTCGACGAAGGGTCCCGCCAGGCAGCCGGAACAGCCTGGCCGGCGCGCAGGCCATGCGCTCCACCAGCGTGGGCACGTTGACGACGCCACGATGCACGAGCCAGGTGAGATTCACCGCGAGCGCCGTCTCCAGTCCGACGATGCCGTTGGGTGCGTCGGCGAACTCGCGCTCCTTCTCGTCGTAGTGGTGGGGGGCGTGGTCCGTGGCGATCACGTCGATCGTCCCGTCGCGCACCGCCTGCTGCAGGGCTTCCACGTCGGACAGCGTGCGGAGCGGCGGATTCATCTTGGCGTTGGTGTCGTACCCCTCCACCGCCTCCTCCGTCAGCGACAGATGATGCGGACACACTTCGGCGGTGACGTTGATGCCCCGCTCCTTGCCCCAGCGGATGAGCTCTACCGACCCCTTCGTGCTCATGTGGCACAGGTGGATGTGGCCGCCGGTGAGCCGCGCCAGCAGGATGTCGCGGATGGCCATGATCTCCTCCGCCTCCGCCGGGATGCCGCGCAGCCCGAGGCGGGCGCTCATCATCCCCTCGTTCATGGCGCCGCCCGCGGCCAGCGTAGGATCCTCGCAGTGATCGGCAACGGGGATATCGAACGTGCGCGCATACTCGAGCGCGGTGCGCATGAGCTGCGCGCTCACCACCGGCTTGCCGTCGTCGCTCACCGCCACCGCGCCGGCGCCCACCATCTCGCCAAACTCCGCGAGCGTCTGCCCCATCTGGCCGATGGAGATGGCGCCGATGGGATACACGCGCGAGGCGCCCGCGCGCCGGGCCTGGCTGATGATGAACCCCACGGCCGCCTGGTTGTCGGTGACGGGATCCGTGTTGGGCATGGCGCAGACGGCCGTGAATCCCCCCGCCGCCGCGGCGCGCGCGCCCGTGGCGATCGTCTCCACTTCTTCGCGGCCCGGCTCACGCAGATGACAGTGCACGTCGATGAACCCCGGCGAGACCACGAAGCCCGTGCAGTCCACCACGTCCGGATCGGCCGCGCCGTCGCGGCGGACCTCGCCGAGGCGCCCCGTCGCTTCAATCACGCCACCCGTCAGGAGGAGATCGCCGATCTCGTCGAGACCCTGCGACGGGTCCACGAGACGTCCCCCGCGCAGGAGGATCGATCGGCCGTCGTCGCGACCGCTCATCGGCCGCCCCCTTTGGCGGCCTCGGCCAGCTCCGGCTTGCCGCCGGCGAGCAGATAGAGCACGGCCATGCGGACCGCCACGCCGTTGGTCACCTGATGCAGGATCACGCTGTTCGGCCCATCGGCGACGTCGGAGTCGATCTCGACGCCTCGATTCATCGGCCCGGGATGGAGGATGAGCACGTCCTTCGGCGCGCGCGCCAGCCGCTCGCGCGACACGCCGAACACGCGGTTGTATTCGCGAAGTGATGGAATGTACCCGCCCTGCATCCGCTCCAGCTGCAGGCGCAGCACGTTCAATGCGTCGGCCCACTGGATGGCGTCGTCGATGCGCTGAAAGACCGTGACGCCAAACTCGCCGATCGCCCGCGGGAGCAGCGAGCGGGGTCCGCACACGCCCACCTCGGCGCCCATCTTCTGCAGCCCCCAGATATTGGAGCGCGCGACCCGCGAGTGCAGCACGTCGCCGCAGATGCAGACCTTCAGGCCGTCGAGCCGCCCGAACCGATCGCGCAGCGTCAGCAGGTCGAGCAGGCCCTGCGTGGGATGCTCGTGCGTGCCGTCGCCCGCGTTGATCACGTTGGACTCGATGCGCTCGGCGAGGAACTGCGCCGCGCCCGATGCGCCATGGCGGATCACCACCATGTCGATGCGCATCGCCTCCAGATTGCGCGCGGTGTCGACGAGGGTCTCGCCCTTGCTCACGCTCGAGCCGGACGACGCCACATTCACCGTGTCGGCCGACAGCCGCTTCTGGGCGAACTCGAAGGAGACGCGCGTGCGCGTGCTCGCCTCGAAGAACAGATTGACGATGGTGGAGCCTCGCAGCGTCGGCACCTTCTTGATCGCCCGCTCGCTGATCTCCTTGAACGGCTCCGCGGTGTCGAGGATGAGACGAATCTGATCGCCCGAGAGATGCTCGAGTCCGAGCAGATCCTTCCCGAGCGGTCCGGTCACGCCGGCTCCGTCCTGGCGACGACGACCGCATCCCGCTCGTCGAGCTCCCTGATCAGCACGTCCACGCGTTCGTGGGCGTCGATCGTCACCACCTTGCCCACCACGTCAGGCTGAATGGGCAACTCGCGGCCGCCGCGGTCCACGAGCACGGCGAGCGCGATGCGCCGGGGGCGCCCGAAATCCGCGAGCTCGTCGAGCGCGGCGCGCACCGTGCGTCCCGTGTAGAGCACATCGTCCACGATGACGACGTGCTTGTCGTCGATCGCCCAGGGCAGGTCCGTGGGGCCCACCACCGGACGGGGGCCGACCGTCTGGAGATCGTCGCGGTAGAGCGTGATGTCGAGCGCCCCGCTCGGGATGTCCACCCCCTCGCGGTCGCGGATGAAGGAGACGAGCCGCGCCGCGAGCTGGACGCCCCGGCGCTGAATGCCCACGATGATCAGGTCGTCGGTCCCGTCGTTCAGCTCGACGATCTCGTCGGCCATGCGGCGCAGCGTCCGCTCCATGGCCCGCGCGTCGAGCACTGTTGACTGGCGGTCGGTCATGGGTGGGCAATATGGCCCGCGGGAGGGCAGATTTGAAGCGCACGCGGGGTATCGCGCGGCCAGCGCTCAGACGACGACGAGTTGCGGCGCGCCCTGGACCCGGTTTCGGCCTTCCCGCTTGGCCGCCATGAGCCGGGCGTCGGCGCGGGCGATGATATCGTCCGAGTGCTCGCCGTCGGCCGGCACGCTGGACACGCCGGCGCTGAACGTCAGGTGCAGCGAGCCGCCACCGCGCGGCAGCTCGATCGTCGTGCGCTCCACCATCTCGCGAACGCGGTCCAGCTTCGCCAGGGCATCCTCGCCGGTCGTTTCCGGCAGGATGAGGGCGAACTCCTCGCCGCCGAACCGGGCGACGATGTCCGTGCGGCGGACGGCCTCGCGGAGCATGTCGGCGAAGCGGCGCAACGCGTGATCGCCGGCCACGTGACCGAACTCGTCGTTGACGCGCTTGAAGCGGTCCAGATCGAGCAGGGCGAAAGCCAGCGGCCGGCCGTAGCGCCGTGCCCGCAGAAGCTCCTCGATGAGGCGCTCGTCGAAGTAGGCGCGATTATAGAGATCGGTGAGACCGTCGTGCGTGGACAGGACGCGCAACCGGCCGATCCGGTCGACATGCGTCGCGCTGAGCAGCGTGGCCACCAGCAGCAGCAGCACGCGGCCCACCTGATCCGAGGCGGCGAACGTGCCGTACGTCATCGGGGCGAAGGACGGGTCACGCAGGTTCCAGTGGCCGGCGGCGAACCAGACGATCGCCGCGTACTGCCCAGCCGCGACGAGTCCGGTCACCATGCAGACGCGGCGGTCGTAGCGCAGACAGGTGGCGGCGAGGGCGAGAAAATAGATCTCGAACGTGAGGCGGCTGTTCACCGCCATGAGCGGCTTGTCGAAAAAGAGATAAGTGACGAGCACGCACGACACGATGCTGACGTCGTACAGACACGTGGCGAAACCGAGCCAGGGCGGACGCCATCCGCGGCGCACGGCGTACAGCACGCTCGCGCTGATGATGGTGCTGACGAGCGCCGCGAGGAAGCCGGCGAGGTGCTCGGTCTGGCCTGGCTCCCGCAGCAGGCTGACGGTGGGCACCGCGAGAATCAACGCCGCAAACGCGAGACGAGCCCGTGCGACGAGGAGTTCCCCCGCCTCACCGACGTCGGTGAGCTCGAGATCTCGAGAGGCCCAGAGTCGGCGCATGAAGGCCGGGGTTCTCGGTCGAGTCGCTGGTCCTGTCATGGCTACGGCGTCGTGGCGGTGTGAAGACCTCACGAGACAGATACCGCGGAGGACGGCGTGCGGCAAGATGGCGGCACGGGAAGGCGCCTCGACTGGCGGGCGCGTTGTCAGCGGCTAGATTCGGCGCACTCCCTCACGAGGTGGTTGAGATGGCGAATCGCCGGGGTTGGTCGATGCTGGCTGTGGCGTGCGGCGTAGGATGCGCGAGCCCTGGCACGGGCAGCGGCACGAGCGTTCCCGCGCCGCCGGCTCCCGCGGCAGCGGCGAGTGAGACATCGCGCGCGGCGACACGCGACCGTGACGTGATCACGCGGGCCGAGCTGGAGGCCGCCGGTGCCAGTGCCGGCGACCTGTTCACCGCGGTGCAACGACTGCGTCCGGAGTATCTGCGCACGCGCGGCACGCTGAGCCCGGTCAATCGCACGGCGGGACGCGTGCAGGTGAGCGTGGACGGCGCCGCACTGGCCGAGGTGGGCTCGCTGCGGTCGATGCGATCGAGCGATGTGATGGAGGTGCGGTATCTGAGCACGCCCGATGCCACGACGCGATTCGGCCGGAGCGCGAACTCGGGGCCGGTCCTGGTCGTGACGCGGCGGTAGCGCGGCGCGGGGGGACGCGTGACCGTGCCGTCAGCATCGCCACCTGGCGCGGGCTCGCCCAGCGCCGGGCACCAGCACGACGGCCGTTCGGCCGTGCATCACGCACTGCACCCCGCCAATGGCCTCGTCTGGGATAACATCGTGGATGACGGCCCGAAGCTGCAGGCGCTCGTCGACCTCGTGGGCAAGCAGGGCGGCGGCCGGATACTGCTTCCGTCGGGAACGGGGAGGCTGCGAAATTCGATCCGACTCGGCCATGACGACGTGGTGATCCAGTACGCCGACGGGTGCCGGACAAACTTCGACCCTCCTGCCGCCGCGACACTCTGGCATCTCGAGCACTACAGCGCCGGAGGCACGCTCAGCCGGTGTGGCGTCACGGGGGCGCACCTCACAAGTCCCAACAATGTCGTGCCGAAGACGGGTTTTGATCTCGTGAATACGAGCGACTGCTTTGTCGATCACGTCACGTGCACCGAAGGGAATTGGGACTCTCCAGGTGGGATCGGCTTTCGCTTCCGGGGACGGGAGTTCACACGGTTCGGGCCAGACGTCACGATGGCGTGCGAACGCCCGATCGTGTTCGATGCGAATCCGCACAACGCGTCGATCTCGTGCGATCATTTCTCGTGGTACTCGCCGTGCTGGTTGATCGGTCGCGGCATGGCACAGAACGCCAACCTGTCCGACCGACCCTGCGTCACCAAGAACCCCGGCTGCGTCGTCACGTCGATGAACGTGTTCGGCGTCGTGTCGCTGAACCGTGGGTCGCAGGGTATTCGCTGGCGATCCTCTGGCGCCGGGTTCCCCTCCGACCCGCAGTCGTCGATCGGCGTGAACCTCTCCGGCTTCCGGCGAGAGCAGGGCGCGTACGCGTGGGGCTACATCGACACGACGCCCGAGGGGCAGCGCTACGTGGACGTCCGACGGGGCGGCGCCGTGGGGAACTTCCGCGTCGGCATGCCGGTGACGATCTCGCTCCCGGACAATGGCAACGCGGAAACGCTCGTGGTCCAGCGCATCGCCGGCCAGCGGATCACGTTCACGGGGCCCTTGCGCCGATCACACGTCAGCGGAGAGGAGGTCTACGACGCCGCGGAGCCGCCGTACGCGGTGGACATCGACGGCAGCGTATACGATCTCACCATCCAGGAGTGGGTCATCGCTGGCGCTCGGCAGACGAGTGGCGCGCGTGGCATCAGGCTGGCCGGCTGCATCGGCGTGAAACTGAGCCAGGTGTTCTACGAGGGCTCCTTCACCGCCCTCGAACTGGGCGCCGGATGCGATGACGTGCGGTGGGACAGCTTCACCACCGCGAGCCGCCTCGCCTCGCTGGGCAACTCGGGCGGGCTGCGCGAGTTGAGCCGCCGCTGGAGCAGCAATGCCGTCATCGGCAACAGCTTCCCCATCAGCGGCCACTACCTCGCGCAGGCGACGATCCCCGACGCAAGCTACACGGTCGACGAGCAAACCATTCCTGATTCCGAAGGCGGGGCGTTCGGCGGCCTGCGCGGTTTCAAGAACCTCGCGAACGGACAGGAGATTCGCCTTCCCGTCAACATCAAGGGACAGAGCAGGATCCTCAAGCTCGAGGTTCACGCGATCGGCGCAGACGGCACGGTCTACTGGGGGATGTTGTCCCTCACCGACAAGGGCTTCACGCTACTGCAGGGCAACAGCTACGTATCGGTCGGGGTGGTACCGAGCAAGGTGAACGCACTGTTCACGACTTCCTACCGCAGCGCGTTCAGGAACAACAGCGGTCAGAACCTCATGAGCGGCTGGTACCGCTTCACGTTCAACACGTAGCGTCGCCCCGAGTCAGTGCCCGGACGGTGTGCTGTGATCCGAGAACGCGCAAACCCCGCCCGACCAGGAACGGCCACGCGGGGATTGCGAGTTACCAGCGGATGGACAGGGATTCGAACCCTGGGTACGCTTTCACGTACACACACTTTCCAGGCGTGCGCCTTAAACCACTCAGCCATCCATCCAGGTGATGCGCCACGGCGCCGTCCCACGCGGCGCCCCCATGACAAGCGCGCTGGCGGCGCGATCCGCCAGACCAGCGCGCTGATCAGTCGCGCGAGCGCGACCGACGGGTAGGGTGAGATTCGAACTCACGATACCCTTGCGGGTACGCCGGTTTTCGAGACCGGTGCCTTCAACCACTCAGCCACCTACCCGGGACAGCCGAGCAATTTAGACGGGAACGTCGGTACTGTCAACGAATCCGCGCGTACGCTGCGCCGCGAAAAACGCGCGCAACGCCGCGCCCGCCTCCGCCTCCAGCAGGCCACCCCGCACCTCGGGCCGGTGATTCAACCGAGGGTGCCGGAGGAGGTCGCCCACCGAGCCGGCCATCCCCGCCTTGCCATCCCACGCCGCGAACACCACCCGCGTCATCCGCGCCAGCACGAGCGCGCCCGCGCACATGGCGCACGGCTCCAGGGTCACGTAGAGCGTGCAGTCGTCCAACCGCCAACTGCGCAATGCCCTGCTCGCCGCACGAACGGCCATCGTCTCGGCGTGCGCGGTCGGATCCTGGTCGCGAACCGTCCGGTTGCTCGCGCGCGCGATCTCGATGCCGCCACGCACGACGATCGCGCCAACGGGTACCTCGTCCTCCAGCGCGGCGCGGTGCGCCTCGTCCAGGGCGAGCCGCATCCACCGCTCGTCGTCTCCGTCGCGCTGCGTCGCCATCGACGCGACCTCAGCCCGCCTCGGCGCCCGCCGACGTGGCCTCGACGCACGTGAACGTCAGCGCGCCGGCGGCGCTGGCGTCAATGACCACGTGATCGCCTTCGGAGAAACGACCCTCCAGCAACTGAATCGCCAGGGGATTCTGGATCATGCGCTGAATGGCTCGCTTCAACGGGCGCGCACCGAACGCTGGATCGTACCCCTCCTCGGCGATGAGACCCTTGGCCGCGGCGGTGACCTCCAGCGTCAGCTTGCGCTCCTCGAGCATTCTGGCGAAACGGTCGAGCTGCAACTCCACGATGTGCGCGATCTGCGCCATGCCCAGTGGACGAAAGACGATGATGTCATCCACGCGATTCAGGAACTCCGGCTTGAAATGCTTCTGCATGGCGCGGGTCACCTGGGCCTCGACGAGCGCCCAGTCGCCGCCCGCGTGCTCGAGGATCACGTGACTGCCGATGTTGGACGTCATGATGATGACCGTGTTCCGAAAGTCCACGGTGCGCCCTTGCGAGTCGGTGAGCCGGCCGTCGTCGAGGATCTGTAGCAGCACGTTGAATACATCGGGATGCGCCTTCTCGATCTCGTCGAAGAGGATCACGGCGTAGGGACGTCGACGCACGGCCTCCGTGAGCTGGCCGCCCTCCTCGTACCCCACGTATCCCGGCGGCGCGCCGGTCAGGCGCGCCACGGCATGCTTCTCCATGTATTCGGACATGTCGAGGCGCACCATCGCATGCTCGTCGTCGAACAGGAAATCGGCGAGGGCGCGCGCCGTCTCGGTCTTGCCCACGCCGGTGGGCCCGAGAAAGATGAACGATCCAATGGGACGGTTGGGGTCCTGCAGTCCGGCCCGCGAGCGACGCACCGCGTCGGCCACGGCGGTGACGGCCTGCTCCTGCCCCACGACTCGCTGGGCAAGCTCGCGGTCGAGCTTGATCAGTCGCTCGCGTTCCCCTTCCAGCATGCGGGTCACGGGAATACCCGTCCATCGCGCCACGATTTCGGCGATGTCCTCCTGCGTGACCTCCTCCTTGAGGAAGCGCGCGCGCCCGTCGGCGCTGGCGAGGCGGCCCTCGGACTCCTTGAGCTGGCGCTCGAGATCGGGGATCTTGCCGTAACTGATCTCGGCCGCTTTCTGCAGGTCGCCCGCGCGCGCTGCCTGATCGGCTTCGATGCGCGCCTGCTCGATCTGCTGCTTGACCTTGCCCACGGCGCCGAGCGTCTCCTTCTCCTGTTGCCACTGCGCCTTCATTGCCGCCGACCGCTCCGTGAGACCGGCGAGCTCGCGCTCGATCGCCACGCGCCGCTCCACGGAGGGTTGGTCCTTCTCCTTCCGAAGCGCCGTCAGCTCGATCTCCAACTGCATCACGCGGCGCTCGACCTCGTCGATCTCCTGCGGCATCGAGTCGATCTCGATACGCAGCTTGGAAGCCGCCTCGTCCATCAGGTCGATGGCCTTGTCGGGGAGAAAGCGGTCGGCGATGTACCGGTGCGAGAGCGTAGCGGCGGCGATCACGGCGCTGTCGGTGATGCGGATGCCGTGATGCGCCTCGTAGCGCTCCTTGAGACCGCGCAGGATGGCGATGGTATCTTCCACGCTCGGCTCGCCCACGTAGACCGGCTGAAAGCGGCGCTCGAGCGCCGCGTCCTTTTCCACGTGCAGGCGATACTCATCGAGCGTCGTGGCGCCAACGACGCGCAGCTCGCCACGAGCGAGCATGGGCTTGAGCATCTGCCCGGCATCCATCGAGCCTTCCGCCTTGCCGGCACCGACGAGCGTATGCAGCTCGTCGATGAACACGACGAACTGGCCCTCCCCCTCGGTCAGCTCCTTCAGCACTGCCTTGAGCCGCTCCTCGAACTCGCCACGGAACTTGGCGCCGGCAATGAGCGCGCCCAGGTCGAGCGAGAGCAGACGCTTGTTCTTCAAGCTTTCCGGCACGTCGCCGTTCACGATCCGCTGCGCCAGGCCTTCCACGATGGCCGTCTTGCCCACGCCCGGCTCGCCGATGACCACGGGGTTGTTCTTGGTCCGGCGCGAGAGCACCTGCACGACGCGGCGGATTTCCTCGTCACGGCCGATCACCGGATCGAGCTTGCCCGCGCTGGCGTCGGCCGTGAGGTCGCGTGTGTATTTCTGCAGTGCCTGATACTGATTCTCCGGCGTCTGATCGGTGACGCGGTGCGAACCGCGTATCGCCTCGATCGCGCTGAGCAGCGCCTTGTGCGTGACCTTGAGCGCGCCAAGCAGCACGCGCGTCTCGGTCTGCGGAGTATCGGCGAGGGCAAGCAGCAGATGCTCCGTGCTCACGTACTCGTCGCCGAGTGCCCGCGCCTCCTTCTCGGCCTGGTCGAGCACGGCATTCAGCTCACGTGCCATGGTCGGCTGCGCATCACTTTGCCGCGGGTAGCGCGCCAGTTCGCGCCCGAGTGACTCGCGCAGGCTCGGCACGTTCGCGCCGAGCTTCTGCAGCACGGGCACTACGATGCTGTCGTCCTGCTCGAGGAGGACGACGAGCAGGTGAGTATCGTAGACCTGCGGATTGCCGCGCGCGCGCGCGGCGGCGACCGCATCGTTCAACGCGTCCGCGGACTTGACGGTGAGTTTGTCGGGATTGATCATGCTGGACTCGCTGTCGTTCGTGACGCGGCACGGGAAGCGCCCGCCGCTCGCTCAGGGGCCGACAATCATCTTTCTCGACGTGCGCTGGCCGTTTACCACGAGCTCGTACACGTAGACGCCCGGAGCGACCGGCTTTCCCGTGCTCTTCAGCCGGCCGTCCCACTGTGCAACGTACTGCCCGCACACGAGTTGCGTATGCAGCAGCAGGTCTCCCGACCCCCGGAGCGCCGCCGTGCCCACGAGCTGCGCGAGGACATTGTAGATGCGCAGCGAGACGCGATGCTGCGCACGCGGCGCAGGCCCCTCGCAGTCGTCGATCGTGAAGGGGATCAGCATTTCCGTCGAGAAGGGATTTGAATAACTCTGCCCGAGAGTTCCCACCTTTCGACCCGGGGACTTCGCTTCACGCCCCTGCGCCGCCGAGTCGGCAGGCTGTGTGGCGCCAAGGCCAAGCATGAGCGCGAGTGCCGCCCATCGCTGTTGCATGTGTGCTCCGGCTGACGAGAGAGGTTCCTGCGTTGCTCCTGTGACGGTGGAGAGGGTGACGACCCAGCGGCGAAGTTACGGGGTTGCGGACGACAATTCAAGCAATCGCCCTCCTAAGCTGACGCCTTGCAACGGCTTACGGAGCGATGCGGCGCTTGCCCGCCGCATCCCGGATCGTGTAACCCTCGCGGTCGCAATGCTCCAGGAAGGGAATGAGAAACTTGCGGCTGACGCCGAGCATCTCACGGAATTCCGACGGTCCGTAGCTCGCCGCGTCCGACATGCCGTCGCGGAGACGCTGGAGCAGGCGCGCGACCGCGTCGGCATCGTAGAAGCGGTCGGCCTCTACCTGCACCAGCAGTCCCTCCCGCACGAGCAGACGTGCCAGCGCCGTCAGTTCGGCTGGCGCCGCAGGGAGTGATCGCGCCAGCTCGTCGATCGATGCCGGCTCGGCGCCGGCCGCGGCGAGGTGCGCAAGGAGCGTCGTGCGCATCGCGCGCAGCTCGGGCGAGAGTCGCGCGGTGAAACCGGGTCGCCGCACGAGGCCCTGTCCCGTGGCGACGAGCCCCGCGGCCGACATCTCCGCGAGGAGCGCTACGGCGACGGGTTCCGGCGCACGCAGGCGCGAGCGAAGCCACTGCAGCGGCGCACCTGCCTCGAGCGGCTGTGCCGAGTGGAACGCGTCCAGTGCATCGAGCGCATCCTGGGCGAGGGCCGCCCGCACCGGACTCGCCAGCAGCCGTTCGCCAACGCGCCATCCACCCAACCCGTCCGTGACCGCCGCAACGTCGGCGGCCGCGAGCCCCAGGCGCACTGAGAGGTCGCCCACCTGCACGCCGGCCGCTCCCGCTTCGCTCACGAGCAGCGCGAGCCGGTCGGCCGGCGAGCGCCCAGCGGCAGGCCACGGCCGGGCACGGAGCGGCGCATGCGGATCGAGCACGACGCCCCCGCCCAGCGTGGCCACCGGCGACGCGGCGCGAAGCACGAATCGGTCGCCGGCACGCGCCACGACAGCCTCGTCGAGCACCACGCGCGCCGACGCGCGCATGCCGGGTGCGAGCGGGCCGTCGGCAACGACGATGCGCGCACCCACCTCGCTCGTGCCCAGATGCAGCCGCACGCGCGAGCGCGGGCCGAGCGCCCTCGGGGCATCGTCCAGCAGGGCGACGTCGGCGCGGAGCACCCGGGTGGCATGCCAGGCGTCGCCCTGCACGAGCGTGCACCCGCGGCCAACCGAGTCCAGACCGACGCCGGCGAGCGCGATCGCCACGCGATCACCGGCGTGCGTCGCGTCCACGGCGCGCCCGTGCGCGTGCAGCCCGCGAACTCGCACCGTCGTGTCGGCGGGGAGCAGCCGCGCGAGGCCGTCGCGCGTGAGCCGTCCAGACCAGACCGTGCCCGTGACGACGGTTCCGGTACCGCGCACGGTGAAGGCGCGATCGATGGGCAGGCGAAACTCCTCATCGATCGACCGAGCGGGCACGGCGCGCGCGGCTGTCACCAGGGCCGCGCGCAGGTCGTCGAGACCGGCGCCGGTGGAGGCGGACACGGGAATGAGCGACGCGGCGGCGAGCGATGTGCCGGCGAGCGCGTCGCGGACATCCTCCTGCACGAGCGCGAGCCAGTCCGCGTCCACCAGATCCGCCTTGGTGATCGCCACGACGCCCCCGCGAACCGCGAGCAGGGTGAGAATGGCGAGGTGCTCCCGTGTCTGGGGCATCACCCCTTCATCGGCGGCGACGACGAGCAGCGCGAGGTCGATGCCGGTGGCGCCGGCGAGCATCGTGCGCACGAAGGCCTCATGTCCCGGCACGTCGACCACGCCCACCGTGCCGACGCCCTCGAGCACCAGCGGCGCAAAGCCAAGATCGATCGTGATCCCGCGCCGCTTCTCCTCGGGCAGACGATCGGTATTCACTCCCGTGAGCGCGCGCACGAGCGTGGTCTTGCCGTGATCGATGTGACCGGCGGTTCCAAGAATCACTGCGACACCTGTGCGGGGTACGCCGTCCCTACCATCGCTGCTCCTCCCACAACGTCAACGCGCGCAACGGCCTGCCGTCGGTGAGGTGCTCAGCGAGGAATTCTCGCAGCAGGCGCTGGTGCGCGCGTGCGGAGGCCTCGTCGAGGGGATCGCTGGCCGTGGCGGACAGAAAGCGCCGCAGCGCGGCACGCGCCTCCGCGGGCAGCATGCGACCGGCCGGTGCGAGTCGGCCGCATCTGGGACAGAGGGCGCCTCCGGCACGATGACTGAACATGACGCTCGCCCCCTCGTCGAGCGGAGCATGACAGTCGCCGCACACGTCGGTCGCCGGTGCGAAGCCCAGCTCCGCGACGATGCGCCAGGCGCCGGCGAGGGTCGCCGTGAGGGCGCGGTCGGCCGACGCGCTGGCGACGTCGTCGAGCGCGTCGACGACAGCCTCGTACAGCGCGTTGTCCGCCGCGTCACGGCCGAAACGCAGCGTGAGCTCGGCGATGGCCGACGCCCCGGCGAAGCGGCCCATGTCCTCGCCGAGTGCTGGCCGCGATCGCACGACGTCGAAGGCACTGAGCGTGTCGAGATCGCGGCCATGCTTCACGTACAGGTGCGCGATGCCCTGCGCGAACAGGTCCAGTCCGGTGCCGAACCGACGCGAGGAGCGGCGGGCACCCTTGGCGAGCGCGCTCCGCACCCCGCCGTCGCGCGTCACGAACCGGACGATGCGCGACGATTCCAGGTAGTCCATGGTGTGCAGCACCACCGCGTCGGTCGGCAGGAGGGACATGCGTAAAGCTACATCACGCGGGCGCCCTCGCCGATCCTAGTACCGGACCGCCGCGCCGACGAGCACGCGCCGTCCGGCGGCCCGATAGCCAGTCTGCGCCAGCGAGGCATCGTCCGTCCGGGCGAAGTCGTAATTGAAGCCCGCCACGTCGGTGTATCGCGCGTCGAACAGATTCTCGGCCCGGAGCGTGAGTCGCACGGCGCCCCGCCCGGCGAGCGACTGGGCGACGCCCGCGTCGGCGGAGAGATCGACGCGGGTGTACGGCCGCAGCGTCACATGCGAAACGGAAAAGTCGGGCGCGAAGTAGTTGTCCTCCCGCGTGCCCACGCGATGCGCCCGCACGTCCAGGCCGGCACGCGCTGACCGGTGTCCCACGCCCACATCCAGCACGTGCATGGGGCGGCGGAGCAGCCGCGCGCCGGGCGCGAAGAGCGCGGTCACCGCCTTGCTCGTCCCCGGGTCCACGACGCGCGTCGCCAGGTAGGTGAGGGCGGCATCGGCATGGAACCCAGCCGGGAGCGTCACGCGCCCTTCCACCTCGGCGCCCGCGGTGCGCGTGCGCGCGAGGTTGAAGTAGTTCGGCTCCGTCGGCGAGTACTTGTAGTCGATGAGATTGCGGAAGGAGTTGTGGAAGTAGGTGGCGCCGAGCGTCGCCCATGCACCGATCGACTGTTCGATGCCGGCATCCACGCTCACCGCGTGCTCCGGTGCGAGCGCCGGGTTGCCGATGACGAAGGCACCGCCGAAATTCTCGAGGAAGGTCGGCTCGCGGAAGGCCGTGCCCACGCTCGCCCGCACGCGGGTGCCGGGACGCACCTGCACGCTCCCGGCCGAGCGATACGTGAAGAACTCGCCGAACTGCTCGTTGTGCTCGAGCCGCCCGCCCAGCGTGACGGTGTAGCGGTCATCCGGCGCGAGCAGCAGCTGGGTGTACGCGCCGGACGACCGGCGCCGCGCCGTGAAGGCGTTGTTGCCGAAGTTGCTGGCCGTCATGCTCTCCTGCCATTCGCGTTCGACCTGCGCGCCGAGGGTGAGCAGGGTGGACGCGGGCAGCGCGAGATCCACGCGCAGGTCGCCGCTGCGGCGGCGCGACCGATCCCCCGTGCTGAAATAGTAGCCGCCCTTGTCTCCTGGGCTGTCGGGCTGGTTCTCGGAAAGGGCGTGGACGTCGAGCGACGCGAGCGAGAAGCGCAGCTCGGCGCGTGGCGCCAGACGATACCCGGCGTCCAGCCCCACCGAGACGCGTCCTTCCTTTCGCGCGGAGTTGCTGTCCACGACCTGGCCCGAGCCATTCGTCGGGAAGTGGAATGCACCGTCGGTGTAGCGCACGGACAGACGGCTGTCGTAGCGCGCCGCACGCGTGCCCAGCGAGGCGCTGCCGATGGTGGAGCGACTCTCGCTGTTGAAGGCGTGAATGCCGTCGGTGGCGTGCCGCGCCAGTCCGAACGAATAGTCCAGGGGAAGGTCGCCGCCGCGCATCGAGGCGTCGGCGTCGTAGCTCCCGTAGCCCCCGCCCCGCGCGCTGAATTCGGCGACCGGCGGGCCGCCGCCCGTACGGGTGAAGAGCTGGATCACCCCCGCCATGGCGTCGGAGCCGTACAGCACGCTCGCCGGCCCGCGCACGATCTCGATGCGATCGAGGTTGTCCGTGGTGAGCGAGGCAAAGTCGAACGCGCCGCCGGCCTCATTTACCGGCACGCCGTCCACGAGCACCTTGGCGTACTTGCTCTCACCGCCGCGAATGAACACGGAGGTGAGCCCGCCATACGAGCCGCTCTGGACCACGACGAGACCCGGCACCTGCCGGAGGGCGTCGGCGACCGTGGTGATCCCCTCGCGCCGGAGCTGCTCGCCCCGGATGACGGTGACCGCCGAGGGCACGCGCTCGGCGGGGAGCGGCGAGCGAGTCGCGGTAACGACGATGATCGGTGCGCGCACCGTGTCGCGTGCGGTCCGCTGCGCGGTGGCGACGGACGGCAGGAGTGACACGGCGAGCAGGAGTCGAGCCTGACGATGCATTGCGAAATACCGAAGTGAAAAGGGGAGGAGCATGGAAACGGTCTGTCAGCGACGCGACCGGGAACGAAGGGGAACGAGCGCCGGGGCGCCGACGGCAGGATCGCGGGTCACGACGAGCGGCCAGTCGTAGACCGCTTCGAGCACGGCGCCCTGCATCACCTCGGCCGGCGTGCCGTGCGCGGCGACGGCGCCGCGATGCAGGAGCACGATGTGTTCGGCGAAGCGGGCGACGAGATTGAGCTGATGGCTCACGAGCAACACCGCCTGCCCGTCTCGAGCGAGCCCGCTGAGCAGCTCGAACACCGCCATCTCGTGGCCGATGTCGAGAAAGGTGGTGGGCTCGTCGAGCACGATGGCGTCACCGCCCTGCGCGATGGCGCGCGCGAGGCGCACGCGCTGCCATTCGCCGCCGGAGAGCTCCGTGACCGGCCGGTCGAGCAAGGGATGCACGTCGGTCAGGTCGATCGCGCGCGCAACCGCCGCGACATCCGCCGGGCCCGCGGCGCGCCACATGCCCAGATGCGGAAATCGCCCGAGTCCCACGTAGTCGCGGACGCCGATCGGGAAGGCCGGATCCTCTCGCTGGGTCACCACGGCGACGCGAGTGGCCAGCGCGCGCCGCGATCCGACGGCGACGGACACGCCATCCACGGCGATCTCCCCCCGAACCAGTGCGACGCGTCCCACCAGCGCGCGGACGAGCGTGCTCTTGCCGCTCCCGTTGGGTCCCACAACGGCGACTACGCGGCCGCGCGTCACGTCGAGCGACACGCCGTCGAGCGCGAGGTGGTCTCGCCGGGGATACCGTACGGCGACGTCGCGAAAGGCGATCATGCGAGGCGGCGCAGCCGCGCCAGAAAGAACGGCACGCCCACGAGCGCCGTGACCGCGCCCAGTGGCAGCTCGCCCGGCGGGCGGGCCACGCGCGCGAGGAGGTCGGCCAGCACGACGAGCGCCGCGCCCCCGATGGCGCCGCCGCCGATCAGCGCACGATGTGTCCGTGCGCCGGCCAACCGGACGAGGTGCGGCACGAGCAGGCCGACGAAGCCCACGAGTCCCGCGGCGGCCACGGTCCCCGCGGCGAGCAGGGCGGCGGCCACGTACACGCCGAGCGACGCGCGCGCGACGTCGACCCCGAGCCCTGCGGCGGTGTCCTCGCCGAGCGCGAGGACGTCGATGCCACGGGCGAGCGCGAGCAGGATGCCCACGCCCAG
Organism: Gemmatimonadaceae bacterium; assembly: GCA_046598315.1. Classification (GTDB taxonomy): domain Bacteria; phylum Gemmatimonadota; class Gemmatimonadetes; order Gemmatimonadales; family Gemmatimonadaceae; genus AG11. The sequence goes on along the minus strand of JBKJIY010000090.1, from coordinate 12,085 downwards.
CGCCACGTATACGGCGAGCGCGCGCACCTGCGGCCAGCTCGCGTCGGCCACGGAGCCCATCATCCACCAGAGCGCGCCGCGCACCATGTTCGACTCGGCGTTGGCCAGCGCGACCATGATCGCGGCGTTGGCGAAGGCGCCGACGACGACGCCCGCCATGAGCACCACGCGTGCGTCGCCGTGACCGCCGCCAGCACGCGCGACGAGCAGGGTGAGCGCGACCGCGGCAAGCGCCCCGGCGAATCCAGCGAGGGGGATGACCGAGGGAGGCGCATGCAGCGACACGGCAAGCACCGCCCCAACCGCCGCCCCACCGGAGACACCGAGCAGATAGGGCTCCGCCAATGGGTTGCGCGTGGCACCCTGCAGTGCCGCGCCGGCAGCAGCGAGGCCGGCGCCGACGAGCGCCGCCAGCAGCACGCGAGGCAGGCGGAGCGAGCGCACGACCGCGGTCTGCATGGGATCACCTGCGCCGACCGCTCCCTGCCACACTTCCGCCGGGGACAGGGAGATCGCGCCGAACATCACGCCGGCCAGCGCCGCGGCGAGCAGTACGCCCACGAGCAGGACCCATCGGGACGGCTGCACTACGGCAACGCGCCAGGATGGAGCAGGCGCGCGAGCGACGCCGCGCTTGCCCCGATCCGGTCGGTGGGCCCCGTGGCGAGGAACGAATCGACGACGACGATTCTCCCCGCGCGCACGGCGCGCAGTCCCTGCCATCGCGCGTCAGCCGCGTATCGCTGCCGTGAGCGCGCGCCGGCGACGAGCACATCGGGATCGCGCCGCAACACGTCCTCCAACGACACGGCCGGCGAGGGCTGCGCCAGCGAATCGTAGATGTTGCGCCCTCCGGCGATGTTCACGAGCTCGTTGAGAAAGCTGCCGCCGCCCATCGCCAGCAGTGGACTGTCCCACAGAGGCCAGAAGACGGACGGTCGAGGCAGCGACGCCGTGGCGGCGCGAACGCGGGCGAGAGCCGCCAGCGTCGCCGCCACGTTCGTGCGGGCAGCGGCCGTGTCGCCGGTGAGTGCGCCGAGCGCGTGGGTCACGCGCGCAAAATCGGCGATGCGATCGATGCGGAACGCCACGGTCGGCACGCCAGCTGCTCGCAGCTTCCTCGCGGCGTTCCGGTTGTCGTCGCTCGCATACAGGATCACGAGATCCGGCCGCGCGGCAAGCACCGCCTCCACGTTCGGCCGGATCCCGGGACCCATGTCCGGAATGGCGCGAGCCGCCACCGGCAGCACGTCGTAGGTGGTGCGCCCCACGAGTCGCCGGCCCGCGCCGATGGAGAACAGCATCTCCGTCGTGGTGGGATTCAGCGAGACGATGCGAGCCGGCGCGGCGCCCGTGACCAGCGTGTCCCCGAAATCATCGGCGATCGCCGCGCGCCCGCCAGCCGGCGTGCCGCGGCAGGCCGTGAGGACCACGATGCACGCGACGGCGAGCACCGGGAGGACGCGATGAGCCAGGAAGCCGAAACGCAAGACGGGCACCTCCAGCCATGGGAGAGTGCCCGCAACGACCGCGGTCGATCGTCAATCGACGCCAACGCGGACCGCCACGATCCTCCCCCGAGGACCTGTGAACGAATCGCGACGGGGTCGTCTCCTGGCTCCGGGTCGCGCTGCCCCGCCTTCCCGACCGCAGTCAGTGGCGTGAACGTGGGCAGCGCGTGAAGTACCCGTTACAGTGGCGGGGCCGCGCCGGCATCTCACCGGCTTCCGTGTCCCCGTTCGCGTTGAATTGTACCGCGAATCTACGCCGGCGTCCGCTCTCCGGCAAGCCGCCGCTGCAGCGTCGCCTTCAGCGCCGCACGCTGCTCGGCGTATTCCGCGGGGGGCAGGGCCGCGTCGGCCCGCTCCTGCCGCGCATCGAGCGCGGCGAGCGCCCCGAGCAGCTGGTCGCGCGTCGGCTCCGCTGGCGTCGAGTCCGGCGCGGCCGCGGCGCGACCGCGTCGCGCACGCAGGGCGCGCACGAGGCCCGCGCCCATGGCCGCGAGCAGCAGCGTGCCCACCGCCAGCATCCATCGCGACCGCGTCTCCGCCGTCGTTGCCTGCACCTCCACACGCACCGTGTCCCCGGCGGGCACATCCTGCGCGAGGTATCGACGGAAGAGTCGCCCCTGCGCGCGCGCAGCCTCCATCGCACGCACGCCGGCGCCGGAGACGCGCGCCGTCTCTTCTTCCACGAGCACCTCGAGCACACTGGTCGCCCGCTCCGCCGGCACCGCGAGCGGAAACGCCGCTGCCGCGAGCGTGTAGGAGTAGCTGAGCTGTTTCACCCCCGGCCCGAAGGCGGCGAGCACCTGTGCGCGCCCGTCGCGCAGCACGAGCGAGCTCGCCGCGACGTCGCCGTCGCGTCCCCTGAAGTGCGTCGCGCCCGATGGCACCGGGGCACTCCAGACCGAGGTGAGCGAGTCGGCGCCGACCTTCGTCACCATGCTGTCGTTGGAGACCTCGAACACTTCCACGATCTCACGCGTGCCGTCGGCGGCGGGCCGCGAGACGACGACGTGATGGCCCTGCACGGTGAGTCGGACGGGCCCGCTGGTCGTGTCGAAGACCGTGATCTCGCCTTGCTCCGGACCCGCGGCGCCCGCGCCGAGCGGCGAGGAGAAGTAGGTTATCCCGCTATAGGTGGCGCTGGCGAAGTAGATCGCGTCGTCGCCGGCGCGGCGATACCGGAACGCGTACGCGCCGTCCCGGCTGGTCAGCATGGAGTCGAGCGGGCCAGCGCTGTCCTGCGCCACGCGATGGAGCGTGACCATCAGATTCGGCACTGGATTCTGCCGGTCGACGCCGGGACGCACCGCGCGTCCTCGCACCGACGCCTCGATCGCGGGCGCGGGCGGCTGGATCGACGGGTCCTGCGCTGACACCTCTCGTCGGCCCAGCATCAGCACCAGACCGAGCAGCGGCGCAACCACGCGTCCCCGCCGGCGCGAGGCGTTATGGATTGAACTTCCCGAAATCTTCGGGCCGCAGATTCTCCAGGTACCGCTTCAGCTGTTCCGCGCTGAGCTCGGCCTCGGCGCGGTCCGCCTCACGCTCGTCGGCGGCGGCGTCCAGCGCCGCCGCGAGCTCGCCCGCCTCGCCGGCATCTGCATCGTCCTCGCTCTCCTCGTCGGTATCCTCGCCGGGCTCCACGAGGAGTGACTCGCTGGCAAAGATCGGCGCCGAGAGCCGGATGGCGATGGCGATGCTGTCCGACGGGCGCGCGTCGATCTGCACGATGTGCTCGCCATGCTGGACCTGGAGCTCCGCGTAGTACGTGCTCTGCGCCACGCGGGTGATGCTCACGCGTCGGAGCTCGGCGCCGATCCCCACGATGAGGCTGCGAAACAGGTCGTGCGTGAGCGGGCGGGCGCGCTTCACGTCGTGCATGTGCACCACGATCGACTCCGCCTCGGCCTGCCCGATCCAGATCGGCAGCAGGCGCGTGCCATCCTTTTCCTGAAGGACGACGACGTAGGAGTTGGACTTGCTGTCGAGACCGAGTCGCGAGACGATCACTTCGATCATGGCGTGTCCTGCTCGTCCGGCGCGCCGGGATGCCCGGCGCCCGAACGATGGATGGCTGCTAGGCGCGTGCCGCCTTCTTGAGCGCGGCGGCCTTGTCGGTGCGCTCCCAGGTGAACGTGGTGGCGGCGTTTCTGCCGCGCCCCACCTTCTCCGGCGTGCGTCCGAAATGCCCGTACGCCGCCGTGGCACTGTAGATGGGCTTCCGCAAGTCGAGCGCCGCGGAGATTCCCTTGGGCGTGAGATCGAAGCTCTTGCGCACCGCGTCCATGATGCGAGCCTCGGGCACGGTGGACGTGCCGAAGGTATCGACCATCACCGACACCGGCTCGGCGACGCCGATGGCGTACGCCACCTGCACTTCGCACTTCCGCGCCAACCCGGCGGCCACGATGTTCTTGGCCACCCAGCGCGCCGCGTAGCAGGCGGACCGATCGACCTTGGAGGGATCCTTCCCGCTGAACGCGCCGCCGCCGTGGCGACCCATGCCGCCGTAGGTATCGACGATGATCTTGCGGCCCGTGAGGCCCGCGTCGCCCTGCGGTCCACCGATGACGAAGCGGCCGGTGGGATTGATGTGATACTTGATCTTCCTGGTGCGCAGCTCGGCGGGAATCGACGCCTCGATGATGTCGCTGACGATCGCCTTGCGGAGCTTGGTGTTGTTGATCGACTCGGCGTGCTGCGTGCTGATCACCACCGTGTCCACCGCGACGGGCTGACCGTCTTCGTAGACGACCGTGACCTGCGCCTTGCCGTCGGGGCGAAGCCACTTCAGGCTACCGTCCTTGCGGCGATCGGCGAGGGCCTTCGTGAGCCGGTGCGCGAGGACGATGGGCATGGGCATGAGCTCCGGGGTCTCGTCCGAGGCGTAACCGAACATCATGCCCTGGTCACCCGCACCGCCGGTGTCGACGCCCATGGCGATGTCGGCGGACTGGCGGTCGATCGTGCTCATCACGGCGCAGGTGTGGCTGTCGAAGCCGAAGCCCGCGTCGGTGTACCCGATGCGCGCGATGGTCTCGCGGACGACTTCGGGCAGATGGACGTAGGCGTTCGTCGTGATCTCGCCGGCAATCACCGCGAGGCCCGTGGTGACGAGCGTCTCGCACGCGACGCGGGACTTGGGATCCTCGGCGAGCAGTGCATCGAGGACGGCGTCGGAGATGGCATCGGCAACCTTGTCGGGATGCCCTTCGGTGACGGATTCGGAGGTGAAGAGGTGTCGGTCGTACACGGCTGGTTCCCCACTAGCAGTTGGAGAGGAATGAAGAAGGCCCGACACCATGCTGCCGGGCCCACCACCGCCGTCGAGTGACGGCTAAGCACAGAAAGAAAGCGCGCTACCCGTCGCTGGGCAACCCATCGTAGAGGTAGCGGGCGTCGCCGAGGACGTCGGCGAGACGGCGGCTCAGCTCGTGCCGAGCCTGCTCCGCGGTGAGGGCCCGCAGTGCGGCCGATGCCGCCAGCTTGGCATGCGCTGCCGTGACGCCGCGCACGAGGCGCTTCACGAGCGGCACTGATCGCGGCGAGACGCTCATCTGTCGCACGCCCAGGCCCAGCAGCGCGAACGCCATGAGCGGCTGCGACGCCATCTCCCCGCACACCGCCACCTCGATGTCGCCCAGCTCCGCCACCTCGACCGTACGCTTGATCAGTCGCAGCACGGCCGGATGCAGCGGGGTGAAGCGCGGGGCGAGGTTGGCGTTGCCGCGATCCACGGCGAGCGTGTACTGCACCAGATCGTTCGTCCCGATGCTGAAGAAATCCACTGCTCGCGTCAGCGTGTCGCTGGCGACGGCGGCGGCCGGCGTCTCGATCATCACGCCGAGAGGCACGTCAATGCGGTACTCCTCGCCACGTGCCTTCAGCTCGGCGGCCGCCTCCACGAGCAGGCGTTTGGTCGCCAGCACCTCGTCGAGCGAGACGATGAGCGGCAGCATGATGCGGACATCGCCATGCACGGCGGCGCGCAGCAGGGCGCGAAGCTGCGTGCGGAAGAGGTCGGGCTGATCCAGGCACATGCGAATCGCCCGCCAGCCGAGGAAGGGATTGGCCTCGCTCGGGAATCCGCCCACCGGCAGCTTGTCGCCGCCGATGTCGAAGGTGCGGATCACCACGGGATAGCCGGCAAACGCCTCCGCCACGCGCCGGTAGGCCCGGTACTGCTCGTCTTCATCGGGCATCGTGGCACGACCGACGACGAGAAACTCCGTGCGCATGAGCCCCACGCCCTGCGCACCGCTCCGCGCGGCCGCTTCGGCCTCCTCCGGAAAATCGACGTTCGCGCGCAGGGTCACCACGACGCCATCCAGGGTCACCGCCTCCAGCGCGGCGAGCTCGTCGAGCGCCGCTTCGGCGATCGCCTCCTCACGCTGCCGCTCGTGATAGGCGTCGATCTCGGCGTCGGTCGGGTTGATCGCCAGCATGCCGGTGCCGCCGTCCAGAACGACGCGCTCGCCACCATGCAGTTCCAGCGTAGCGGTGCGCAGCCCGACCACGGCCGGCAACCCCAGCGAGCGCGCGAGGATCGCCACGTGCGCCGTGCGCGTGCCGGCATCGGTGGCGATGGCCGCGATGCACGAGCGGTCGAGCTGCACGGTGAGGCTCGGCGTGAGATCGTGGGTGACGAGGATGGCGTTGGCCCCGGCCGGCAGATCCACGGGGTCGTGGTCGGGCAGGCCGAGCAGCAGCGACAGCACGCGGATGTGCACGTCGGTGAGGTCGCCCACCCGCTCGCGCAGCATGGGCGCGGAATGCCGCGCGAACCGATTGCGCCACTCCAGCATCACGAGGTCGAAGGCCTTCTCCGCGCCGAGGTTCTGGCGCACCAGCTCCTCCACGCCGCGCACGAGCTCGCGGTCCTCGAGGATGGAGAGCTGCACGTCGAAGATGGCCGCCTCCTCGGGCCCGGTCGTCGTCTCGACGCGATGCCGCAGGTGGCGCAGGCGCTCCTTGGCCCGCGTGATGGCGTCGTGCAGGCGCGCGATCTCGTCCGGAACGCCCTCGTCGGGGATGATCCGATGGCGCACGTCGGGCACTTCCCAGCGCAGGAGGTGCACGTGCCCCACCACGATGCCCGGCGATGCCGGGATGCCCCGGAGCTGGCGTTCCACTAACGCTCCCCGAACTTGTTGGCGATGAGCATGGCGAGCGCCTCGAGCGCCGCATCGGCGTCCGGACCGTCGGCGCGCAGCACGAGCGACGCGCCGCATTCCGCGGCGAGCATCATCACCCCCATGATGCTCTTGCCGTTCACCTCCATCCCGTCGCGCACGAGCATGATCTCGGACTGGAACCTGGCCGAGGTCTTGACGATCTCGGCGGCGGGGCGCGCGTGAAGGCCGTTCTTGTTGACGATCCGGACGGTGCGTTCGATCATCAGCGAGACACCGAGACGAGGGCGAAGAGTGCGATGACGCCGAGGGCGAGCTTCCAGCCGTCGACGCGTCCGTGCAACCTGACGAGCACCACCGCCGCGAGCGCGGCGGTGACCAGAACCGGCACGAGATGCGACGCGCCGCTCCCCAGCAGCCGCGCCACGGTCAGAGGCAGCGCGATGCCGGCAACGACCGCCGCCGCGCGCGCCACGTGCGCCGGACCCTGTCGCAGCACCGGATTCCCCAGCGCCGACGCCACGCCGAGTCCGCGCGTCCAGCCGACGCGCAACCCCCAGACGCGCAGGGTGAGGTGACCCGCGTTGTACAGCAGGAGGAAGGTGGCGACGACGCCGAGCGGGCGCACCCCCAGTCCGAACATCACCAGCGCGACCAGCGAGGAGAAAGGCAGCCAGCCGGCCCAGACGAGCCGGTCGCCCACGCTGCCGAGCGGCCCACAGAGCGCCGTGCGGAATCGCTCGATCCGCTGCGGGGGCACACCGGACAGCTCGGCACGCGCGAGCGCGCCGACGGCGACGGACGCGAGATACGGATGCGCGTTGAAGTACGCGCTCTCACGGGTGATGGCCTCGCGGAATGCCCTGCCCTGGACGCCGCCCGGCAGCAGCCGCAGCAACGGCTCGAGACAGAATCCGATGCCGTTGCCAAGCAGCAGCTCGTAGTTCCACGCACCCTGGATGGCGAGCAGCCGCGTGAACACCGTGATCCAGGCACTCACCGGCACATGCGGTGCCTCATCAGGCACGAGCGCGCTCGGTGTGGTGAGGGAGCCCGCCGTCACGGCACGAGCAGTAGGAGGGATCCGATCAACAGGCCGCCCGCGAAACACCACCGCGCGCCGCGCGCCGAGTGAAAAATGGTCCACGCGGCCGTGGCGGCGACGGCCACGGCCGCGCCGACGGTGACGTCGCGCGAGACGTGCTCGGTGAACGTCCACACGCCGAGGCTGGCGACGGCCACGGGGAACAGCAGCGCATACGCGACGGCGGTGAGCAGCATCGCGCGCGCGAGGTCGCCGGTGAGGCCGGCGAGCTGGAGGCCGATGACCGCGCCGCGCGAGCCCGCGTCGATGGCGGGGCGTTTGCGGCGAGCGAGCCACGCGTTGAACTCGCGGAGCTTCACCATGGTGAGCCCCCCAACCCACGCCGTGGCCAGCCCTGCCAGAACCCCGATCGTGAGCGCCCCACCGCGCTGCGTGGCAAGCGCCGCGGCGATCGCGCCGCCGACGACGGCCGCCGAGCCCCACTCAGGGTAGCGCGAGGCGCCGAAGGGCAGCGTGGCCAGCGCGACGAGCTCGAGTGTCGCGCCGACGAGGACCCCCGCCGTCGCGTCGCCCACCAGGGCGCCGGCCAGTGTGGCCGCAACGAGCGGACGCGAGATCATCATCTGCGGAAAGCACACCACATCCAGTCCGAGCACGCCGCCGAGGAGCGCGATGGGAAGCATCTCCATCATGCGCTCTCCCGCGCCGCGAACAGCTCGTCGAGCGACATCGCGCGCGCCGCCGGCACGTCCTGCGCGGTCACCACGGCACCGAGCTCCGCCAGTTCGCTCAACGCGCGCTTCTCCTCGTCGGTGAGGAACACGTATCGCAGATGCTGCGTCCGACCAGCGCGATGATGGATGCCCCCCACGTTGACCTCGCGGACCCCCCCCGACTCCACCAGACGACGCATCGTGGCGATGTCGCCGGTGAGCAGAATGCCAACCTGCGGGCTTTTTCGATAGCCGTCGAGGAGCGGCGCCGCCTCCGCCGCTGAATGGAAGCGCACCTCCAGCTCGGGCGGCACCGCCATGCGATAGAGCTCCTGCTCCCAGTCGCTCTCGGCGACCGCATCGTCCACGAGCACGATGAACTCCACGTCGAGGGGCTGTCCCCACCCCACCACCACCTGGCCGTGGATGAATCGATCGTCGATCCGATTGAGCACGAGCGTCATGGCGTTGCTCCCACGACGCGCACGGCGGCACGGCCCTTCTCGGCCGACTGGACCGCGGCGCTACCGGGATCGGCATTCCGACTGAGCGCGAAATCGAGCAGCATGGGAAGATTTGCGCCCGCCACCAGCACCACGCCGGGCACGTCGCGCTGGACCCGGCGCGCGGCGTTGGTGCAGCTTCCCGCCTGCAGGTCGGTGTAGATCACCCGCGCGCCCGACGCGAGCAGGGTCTCGCGCAGCAGCGTCTGGATGTCGTCCCCGCACAGCCCGCGTACCTGGAGGGGAATGAGCACGCCACCAAGTCCCGTGATCAGCTCCACCGCCGACACGAGTCCCGAGGCGAAGTCTGCATGCCCGGCGACGATCGCCCGCCCGGCGAGCTCACTCATGATCTTCGCGCAGATAACGCTTGATCTCGGCCTTGTCGCGCATCTGCTTGATCAGCGCCTCGTTGAAGCGTTCGGCGGGATCGATGCCGCTCCACTTGAGGAGATGGTGCATGGCGATGACCTCGGCGATCACCGTGATGTTCTTGCCCGGGTTGAGCGCGATGGTGATGCGCGGGAGCGCCACGCCGAGGATGTCCGTCGTCTCGCCATCGAGCCCCGTGCGTTCCACGTCCTTGCCGTGCTGCCACTCCTCGAGCTGCACGACCACCTCGATGCGCTTCTGCTGCCGCACGGCCCGGATGCCGAAGATCGCCGGGATGTCGACGAGCCCGATGCCGCGGATCTCCATGTAATGCCGCTGCAGCTCGTGACCCCGACCGATGAGGATATCGCTCCCCTTCCGTCGCACCAGCACGAGATCGTCGGCCACGATACGGTGGCCCCGCTCCACCAGATCGAGCACGCACTCCGACTTGCCGATCCCGCTCTGGCCGATGAAGAGGAGTCCCACCCCGTAGACGTCGGCCAGCGAGCCGTGCAACGTGGTCTGCGGGGCGAATGCATCCTCGAGCCACGGCTTGATGCGGTTGTAGAACTCGTTGGTGCGAAGCGCCGAGCGCAGGACGGATACGCCGGCGGCGGTCGCCTCCTCCACCACCTCGACGGGGAGCTCGAGGCCCTTGGTGACGAAGACGCACGGCACGGGAAACGAGAAGAACTGCCGGAGATGCTCCCGCCGTGTTGCCGCGTCGAGTGAGCAGAGGTACGTGACTTCCGTCTCGCCGAAAACCTGCAGCCGCTGCGAGGGAAAGCGGGCCACGAAGCCGGCGAGCGCGAGGCCGGGGCTCGACACGTCCGCCCCGGTCACGAGCCGGTCGAGTCCCTCCGTCCCCGGCACTCGCTGCAACTCCAGCAGCTCGCGCAGTTGGTCGAAGAGTGCTCCCACACGGAGCGGAGATGTCACGCCTTGACGCTCCGGGGGCGGAGGTTGGGACGGTCGAGCCGCTTGGCCGTGGCGATCTGCTTCTGCAGCTTGAGGAGCACCGCCGCCAGCGCCGGTCCGAAGTAGCGCCCCTCGGCGTGCGCAACGAGGCGCTTGTGCCGAGGCGCGTTGAGGATCACCTCGACGCGCCGGGTCGGGCCGTCCTCCTCGAAGCGGACGACCGCGTCCACGGCGCGCTCCATCCGCAGGGCCAGCTTGCGAACGCCGGCCGCGGCGCGTTGGCGCATGCGATCGGAAATGACGGCGTGATGTACATGAAAGATGATGTCCACTCAGTGTCCTCGACGACAGGTGAGCACTCCAATGAGGTGACGCTCCGTCTCTGCCGCGGCGCGCTCCCACGTGAACGTCTCGGCAAAGCGCCGCGCCTGGTCGCCCAGTCTCGTCACGAGCGACGCGTCGCCGGCGAGCTGTCGCATCGCCGCGGCCATGGCGCGCGCATCCCCGTGAGGGACGAGAAAGCCCGTCTCTCCGTCGCGCACGGACTCGCGAATTCCCGGCGAATTCGAGGCGACGACTGGGGTGCCGCAGGCGGCTGCTTCCAGGTTGGTGATCCCCCACCCCTCCTTGGGCGACGCGAAGACCAGGCCCCATGCTCGCCGCAGAAGCAGGAGCTTGTCGGCCTCGCTGATGCGCCCAAGAAACCGCACGCGCTCGCCGAGGTCAAGCGAGCTCGCGAGTCGCTCGAGCGTCGGACGATAATCCCCTGCCCCCGCGATCTCGAGCGTCGCGCCCGGGTGCCGGAGCTCCGCGAACGCGTGCACGACGTGCTGGACGCCCTTGTAGCGCTTGAGCCGGCCAAGGTAGGCGAAGGTGGGCGTCGCGGCGCGCAGCGCCGGCGCGGGGGTGTAGCCGCACGTGTCGACCCCCGGGTAGATCACCTCGACGCTGTCTCGCGGGATGCCGCGGGCGGCGAGGTCCTGTGCCGTGCTGTCACTGATCGCCTGGAAGGGCACGCCGCGGTAGACGAGGCCGAGCGGGCGCTCGGCCAGCCACACCGCCGCCGCGAGTGGCACGGCCAGCTCCTGAAAGGCCGTGCCCCCGAAGAGGTGAGGCACCAGAGCGACGACGGGGGCTCCACCCCACCGCGGTGTCGACAACGGCACCTTGTTGACGTCTTCCACCAGAAGATCGAAGCCCGCCCCCGCCAGATGACGCTCGTAGTATCTGCGGGCGAGAAACGGAAAGGTATGGCGTGAGCCAACGCGGATCACCTTGATGCCGTCGAGGGAGGTCAGCGCATCGCCGCCCGCCCAACCGCTGCAGAGCAGCGTGACCTCGTGGCCGCGCTGCGCCAGCCGTCCGAAGATTTCGTGCAGGTGGATTTCGGCGCCGCCCGCGAGGGGATTGTCACGGTCCTGCCAGTTGACGAGGAGCAGTTTCACTACATGCGCCCCATGCGTCGCGCGAGTGCGTCGAGCACGCCATTCACGAACTTGGCGCTCGCCGCGCTGCCGTAGCGCTCGGCCAGCGTGACGGACTCCTGAATCACCACGCGCGGCGGCGTTTCCCCGATCGTGAGCTCGGCCGCCGCGAGGCGGAGCACGCACCGCTCCACCGCGCCGATGCGCTCGAGCCGCCAGTTGGTAGTCACGTCGGCCAGCTCGGCGTCCAGCTCGCGCAGCGTGTTGGCCACCACGCGCACGATGGGGGCGGCGACGCGCCGCTCTTCCGGGCTGATCGCCAGGTCGTCCCAGACCTGCGCGGCCACGCGCTCCAGCCGGGTGCTGTCCGGGCCGCGCATGTCCCATGCGTAGAGCGCCTGCAGGGCGCGGGCTCGCGCCCGCGTCTCAACCCTCGTCCGCGCCATCGAGTCGTTCGAACAGGTCCG
>JBKJIY010000081.1:0-61453 GCA_046598315.1 Gemmatimonadaceae bacterium | reverse complement strand
GTGAGATCCTTCCACGTGCCGGCGACACCAGGCACGTTGGCCTGTCCGCCGAGGATGCCCTCCGTGCCCACCTCGCGCGCCACTCGGGTCACTTCGGCCGCGAACGAGGAGAGCTGGTCCACCATGGTATTGATGGTGTTCTTGAGCTCGAGCACCTCGCCCTTGGCTTCCACCGTGATCTTGCGGCCCAGGTCGCCCTTGGCCACGGCCGTGGTCACGTCGGCGATGTTTCGCACCTGATTGGTCAGGTTGCTGGCCATCCCATTCACGCTGTCCGTCAGGTCCTTCCACGTGCCGGCAACGCCGGGCACGTTGGCCTGGCCGCCCAGCACGCCTTCGGTACCCACCTCTCGCGCCACGCGCGTCACCTCGTCGGCGAACGACGAGAGCTGGTCCACCATCGTGTTGATGGTGTTCTTGAGCTCGAGGATCTCGCCCTTCGCCTCGGCGGTGATCTTCTTGGAGAGATCGCCCTTGGCCACTGCGGTGGTGACATCGGCGATGTTACGCACCTGATTGGTGAGATTGGTCGCCATGCCGTTCACCGAATCGGTGAGATCGCGCCAGGTGCCGCTCACTCCCTGCACGTTCGCCTGGCCGCCCAGCCGTCCCTCGGTTCCCACTTCGCGCGCCACGCGCGTCACTTCGCTGGCGAAGGCGTTGAGCTGGTCCACCATCCGGTTCACAGTGGACCCGATGCGGAAGAACTCGCCCTGCACCGTCTTGCCCTCGATCTCCAGCTCCACCTTCTGACTGGGGTCGCCCTCGGCCACCGCCTTGATCACCCTGGCCACCTCGCTGGTGGGCTGCACCAGGTCGGTGATGAGCGAGTTGAGCGCATCCACACTGCCTGCCCACGAACCGCCCGCGGGTCCGATGGTGGCCCGATCGCGCATCTTGCCCTCGCGGCCGACGCTCAGCGCCACGCGATTGAGCTCCTCGGCCAGTCGTCCCTGCTTGGTGGCAACGCTGTTGAAGATGTCGACGATCTCGCCGATCAGCGGATCGCCGCTCGACTCGTCGATATGCACCGTGAAATCGCCGGCATCGAGCGAGCGCAGCCCGGCAAGCAGGCGCCGCATTCCCCGCTCGCGCGACGGCAGGCCATCCTCCCCGTCTCCCCCGTCGTCCCCGCCAGCCCCCCCCGCCCTGCCACGACGAACCGCGACCGATCCCTCGGTCAGTTCGGCGGCGGCGACAGACGTCGCCGCGCGACGCGGTCGCCCTCGCTTGCCACGCGCGCTGCCATTGGCCTTGCCGTTGCCGCGTCCGTTTCCGGTCGAGGCGATGTCATCGGAATCTTCTGGTCTCTCGCCGACGCTCACGGTCAGTTCCTGTGGAGGAAGAGAGGATACGAAAGGCCACCGCGACGATGCGGTGGCGTGCTGGACACGGGGAGGTGCAACCGATCAGATCGACCTGCACTGCAAAAAGCACGCTTCTTTATTCATCAATTTCTATTCATGTTTGCCGGCTCCAATTCAACCGTATCCTCCACCGCCACATCGCCCTCGTCGAGGATGCGCACATACACCCGGCTCCAGCCGGGGTGCCGGCGTTCACTGATGCGGGAAAAGTCACCGGCGTGAAATGATTCGCGGATCTGCCGGCACGGCGCCGAATAGCTGGTCACCTCCGCAGCAACCGCCCCCAGGCGCAGGCGAGCACCGGGAATCACGAGTTCCCACGGCAGACCCGCGATCGTCACGTTCTCGCCGGTGGATCCCGGCGAGATCGGATGCCCTTCGCCCCGGAGCGCCTCGATGCGCTCCAGCGAGTACAGACAAAGTGCGCGCTCCGGCCCGCCGTGGAACTCGAGATGCCGTTGCCGGTCACCCTCCATGCCTGAGGAGCGCACCGCCGCACGCGTTACCGCCGTCTTCGGCACCCCGCCGCCCGAGCACTGAAGCGAATGCACTCGACCGACGAATGAAGCGGCTCCCCCCCGGCTCATCCGGGCAGTGTCCCGAGCATCAGCCGGATGGGAATTCCGCCGTTGGTCGTCTGCGCCACGCGCTCGAGCTTCATCCCGAGCTGTCGCTCGAGCGCCGGGTCGGGCGAGAGCAGCGCCAGCCGCCACCCGCCAGCGCGCTCCCGCAGCACATGTCCCATCTGCGCCCACAGGTCGCGCACCCCCTCCGCATCCCCCACGCGCATGCCATAGGGCGGATTGGTGACGATCCAGCCGGGCGGTCCCTCGGGCAGCGCGAGCGCCGAAATGGAGCGGGTCACGAGCGACACGTCCCCGCTCACGCCAGCGCGCGCCGCGTTGGCGGTGGCCGATGCGATGGCGCCGGCGTCCCGGTCGCTGCCGACGATCGCCGCGGGCGACCGGTCGAGCTCCCCGGCGGTGATGTCCCGGCGCACCGACTCCACGAGCGATGCGGGAACACCCGGCCACGTGGCGGCGGCGAAGGTCCGACGAGCGCCCGGCGCCATGCGGCGCGCCCGGAGCGCGGCCTCGATGGGAATGGTGCCCGATCCACAGAAGGGATCCACGAGCGCCTCCGTACCGGTCCACCCGCACGCGGCGAGCAGCGCGGCGGCGATCGTCTCGCGCAGCGGCGCCTTGGCCGTGGCCTGCCGATATCCTCGCCGATGCAGCAGCGCGCCTGAGGCGTCGGCGCTCACTGTGCAGACGTCGCGCATCATGCGCACCACGATGAGGCCGGCGTCGTCGCGCTCCACCGATTCATCCTCGGCGGTACTACCCCCCTCGGCGCGAGCGCCCTTGACGCTCCGGGTGACCGCGTCGGCGAGTCGCTGCGCGACCGCGTCGGAATGGTAGAGCCGCGACTTCTTGCATGTCACGCGAAAACGGACCGAGTCGCCCGCCGCCACCACGCGCCGCCAGTCGATCCGGTCGGCGTGCCTCTGGAGCTCGGCAAAGGAACGAGCCTCGAACGACGCCAGCCGCACCGTGACCCGCGATGCGATCCGAAGGCCCATGTCAGCGAGCAGCACGCTCCCTAGGTCGCCGCGCCAGGCGATGCCTCCCTCCTCGAGCACCGCGTCCAGTCCCAACGCGCGCGCCTCGTCGAGCGCGAGCTGTTCCAGCCCGGGGGCGACCGCGGCGAACACGTCCAGTGGCGCGCTCGCCATCGTCGTCGCGGCGGCCCGGACCGGCGGGGGAGCGACAGGCCTCGCCACCGAGCGAGTGGCGCGTGGGGCCGAGACCGGCTTGACTGGAATCTTCGGACGGTCGCGTTTCTTCACTCGGCAACGGTAACTCGTGCAGCGCCACGCCGCGACCGGCGGCGCCTGGCTGCCTCGACCATCCGATAGCCGAGCAGGGTTGCGAACAGCACAACATAGACGGCCGGATAAAACGTGTCCTTCTTGACCGCCCAGAGGTAGTGGACCGTGCCCGTCACCCCCGCCACGTACACCAACCGGTGCACCTGAGTCCAGCGCTTGCCGCCCAGCCATCTGATGGATGCCCTGGTGGAGGTGAGCGCGAGTGGTACGAGCAGCAGGAAGGTGAGCATTCCCACCAGGATGTACCGGTGCTTGACGATCTCCCTCGTCATGAACCCCACATCGAAGCTCGTGTCGGCCCACGACCAGGTGGCCACGTGAATCAGGGCGTAGAAAAAGGCGAACAGCCCCAGGCTGCGGCGATACGTGGCGAGTGCGCCGATGCCGGTGAGCTGGCGCGCCGGCGTGATCGCCAGCGAGATGGCCAGAAAGCGGAGCGTCCAGAGCCCGGTGCGCACCTCCGTCTCCTGAATCTGCTCCGCGCCGAGGGAGCTGCTCCACCAGCCGATGAGCGTGAGCTCGGAGAGCCAGTCCAGCGTGAGCAGACCGAAGGGGACCAGGCACAGGAGAAAGACGAGGACGCGGACAGCCGGATGCAGCAGCCATCGCGCGCGCGGCGTCAGATGTTCCTCCGCAGGTCCATGCCCTGGTACAGGCTCGCCACCTGATCGGCGTAGCCATTGAACATCAAGGTCTCGCGCCGGCGGAACTCCCCGATGCGCCGCTCTCGGCTCTGCGTCCAGCGCGGATGGTCGACCTGCGGGTTGACGTTGGCGTAGAAGCCGTATTCATCTGGCGCCGCCACATTCCAGGTGGTGGGCGGCTGCCGGTCGGAGAAGGTCATGCGCACGATGCCCTTCACGCCCTTGAAGCCGTACTTCCAGGGCACCACCAGACGGAGGGGCGCCCCGTTCTGATTGAGGAGCGACTTGCCGTAGATGCCCGTGGCGAGCATGGCGAGCGGGTGCATGGCCTCATCCAGTCTCAGTGCATCCACGTAGGGCCAGTCGAGCACGCCCCGGCGCTGTCCGGGCATCTGCCGAGGATCGAGCAGTGTGGTGAACGACACGAACCGGGCGCTCGGCAGCGGCTCGAAGCGCGCGATCACATCCTTGAGCGGAATTCCCTGCCACGGCACTACCATCGACCACGCTTCCACACAGCGGTGCCGATACACGCGGTCCTCGAGCGCGTGCGGCTTGATGAAGTCGTCGATGGCCACGTTGCCCGGCTTCTTCACCAGTCCGTCCACCGCGACCGTCCATGGACGGGTCTTGAGAAGCTGCGCGTTGGCCTTGGGATCGCTCTTGTCCGTGCCGAACTCGTAATAATTGTTGTAGCTGGTGATGTCGTCGTACGGCGTCGGCGTATCCGTGCCGGGCGAACCAGACGTGGCAGCGTCTCGGGCGCCCGCCCCATCGGCCGCGGCGGCGGCCCGGTCATCGTCCGTCGTGCAGCCGCCCGCGCCCACGAGGCCCGCGCCGGCCATCGCGACGCCGAATCCGCCGGCGCGTCGCAGAAAATCGCGGCGTCCAAGGTATTGCGCCTCGGAGGTGATCTGGGAGGAGGGAATCGGGTCCGGGCGTCGAATCAGCATGGGCGGTGGTGGCGTGAGTGCGAACGAAGAGCGCGTGAATACCATACGACGCAGGGCGCGGGCCCGTTCCCGGCCGGCGGCTGCACCTGCGCCGCGGACGCCCGCGGCCATGCTCGGCCATTGCGACAGGAGTGACTGCCAGGGTCGCCGAAGTCGAGCGTCTGCGTCCGCCATCGTGACAGTCTGCGGCAGGTACGCGCGTTGCTTTTCCGTGAGGCGCCGCCGCCATGGCGGACGACACCATCACCTTATCCTCCATGGAGAAACTCCAATGCTGCACACCCGCTCTCTCGGAACGCTCGATCGCATGGTTTCGCTCAACCGCGTCTTCGATCAGGCGCTCAGTGCCGCGACTGGTGGTGCCCGCACGTGGGTGCCGGCGCTCGATGTCGCCGAGCGCGCCGACGCCTATCTGGTGAATGCCGAACTCCCCGGCGTCAGCCCCGACCAGGTGGAGGTCGGCTTCGAGCAGAACGTGCTCACCATCCGCGGGGCCAAACCCGCCAGCTTCGACTCCGCGGCCGAAGGCGAGTTGCGCGTGTTCGCCGCCGAGCGCACGCACGGAAGCTTCGAGCGCTCGATCCGTCTGCCGGAGTTCGTCGACTCCGATCGCATCGACGCGCGGTTCGCGAACGGGCTGCTCACCGTCACCGTTCCCAAGGCGCAGGCGGCGCAGCCGCGCAAGATCGAGATCAACCGAACGCTGTCCGCCTGATCCGGTCGGCGCCGTCGTGACCGGCGGGAGGTATACGGGCGCGCTTCCTGCCCTGTCCGCCCGCATGCCCAAGGCCGCCAGCAAGGCCAGAGCGCTCGCGACACTTCGCGAGCGCTTTGGTCATGAGAACTTTCGTGGGGGACAGTGGGAGCCCGTGCAGGCGGTGCTCGGTGGGCGCGATGCGCTCGTCGTGATGCCGACCGGCAGCGGGAAGTCGATCGTCTATCAACTTCCCGCACTGCTCCTTCCCGGGCTGACCATCGTGGTGAGCCCTCTCATCGCCCTGATGAAGGACCAGCAGGACAAGTTGCAGGCGCACGGGGTGGATGCGCTGGCGATGCACTCGCACCTCTCCGCGCTGGAGACGCGGGAGACGGGACGCCGCGTGCTCCAGGGCGAGGGTGAGATCCTCTACCTCACCCCCGAGCGGTTCAAGGACCGCGAGTTCTTCGAGCGGCTGTTGACGCGGACGGTGAGCCTGTTCGTGGTGGACGAGGCGCATTGCGTCAGCCAGTGGGGCCACGACTTCCGCCCCGATTATCTCACCCTCGGCTCGGTCGTGAAGCGGCTCGGCGCACCGCCCGTGCTCGCCCTCACGGCCACCGCCACGGACGCGGTGCGCGAGGACATCGCCCGCCAGCTCGGCATGACGGACCCGTTCGTCACGGTGACCGGCTTCGCGCGCCCGAACCTGCGCTTCGAGGTACGGCGCACGGTGAATCAGGCGAGCAAGGACGCGGAGGTGGAGCGGGTGCTCGGCGAGGCGACGGGGAGCGGCATCATCTACGTGGCCACGGTCAAGGAAGCGGAGCGGCTGCATGAGCGGCTGAAGGATCGATTCCCGATCGGGCTCTACCACGGCAAGATGGCTCCCGCCGAGCGGAAGGCCACGCAGAATGCCTTCATGTCGGGTGCGCTCACCAGCATGATCGCCACCAATGCCTTCGGGTTGGGCATCGACAAGCGGGATCTTCGATTCGTGCTGCACTATCACTTTCCGGGATCCCTCGAGGCGTACTATCAGGAAGCCGGGCGCGCCGGACGCGACGGGCTGCCCGCGGTGTGCTCCATTCTCTACCGTGTCGAGGACTCGCGGGTGCAGTCGTATTTTCTCGGCGGCAAGTATCCGGACGTCGAGGAAGCGGTGAAGGTCGCGCTGCTGCTGGAGCTGTACCCACTCGGCGAGCGCGTGGAGCTGGACACCCTCGCGGAGCGCTCCGGCGTGGCGAGGCGCAAGGCGCGCATCGTGCTCGTGCTGCTCAAGCGTCACGGGATCGTGCGCGAGCACCGCGGCGGCGGGTGGGAGCGGCTGCAGAGCCGGATCACCCAGATCGACCTGAGCGCCGACCTCACCGATTACGAGGAGCGGCGGGTGCAGGACCGCGCGAAGCTGCGCCTCATGGTGTCGTTCTGCCAGAGCGCGCGTTGCCGGACGCGATTCATCCTGGAGTACTTCGGCGAGCCCGTGGCGGGCGACTGGGCGTGCGGCAACTGCGATGCGTGCGACTCGCAGGATCGCATCAGCGTGCGCGCACGGCGCGCCGTCGGGGCGAACGGCTAGTCAGTCGTCGAACAGTTCGTGCAGCGTCGGGGTGAGCGAGTCGTGCGCCAGTGATCGCAGCGATGAGCGCGAGCATGGGGCGCACGCGAAGCAGGGCGACGCGCGCCGCTTCACCGGCGTCCGGGAATCGAGGCAGGTGGCCCGCCAGATCGACAGCGGCGCCGAGCATTGCGGCGGCCAGCGGATCGCCAGAGAGGATCAGCACGGCGTGACGAGTCACGAAGTCCGTCGCGCTCGGTGCGGCATCGCGACGAGGGGTGACGGGTGGTCGCCGCACAGCCGCGGGAGCGAGATCATGCAGCTCCGTCTGACGGCCGCAACGAAAGGCTTGACCTTTTACTCTCCGGAGTAAACATTCGTCGCGGCATCACGCGGCGCGTGGGTGCTTCTTCCGTCCCCTCACGGCAATGTCACCCCACATGATGATGGCGCACGACTCGAGCAATCAGCCGACGAGTCGATTGGACGGGGACACGTTGGATGCGGTGCGCGTGGCGCTGCGCGGCTATCTGGCGGATTCCGCCGATTCGGGCGCGCTGCAGGCGGCGCTCCAGCGAATGTCCGTCGAGGCGCGGGAAAAGGAGATACTGCCCGAGCGCCTGCTCGTCGCGCTCAAGGATCTCTGGAGCCTGCTGCCCGAGGTTCGCGCCATCAACGACACCGGTGCCCAGCTTCGGATGCAACAGCGCGTCGTGACGATGTGCATCAAGGAGTACTACAGCGCGTAGCGTCGCCGCGTGGTGCTCGCCCGCGCGCGCGCGGCGACTCCTCCTCGGACTGTTCATCGCGACGGCGTTCCTGGATGCGGCCGGCAAGGCGCTCGCCGCCGAGCCCGGCATCAACCGCGCGATCACCAGCCTGGTCACGGGCGAGCAGGCGGCCGAGCTGAAGGATGCCGCGCGGCCATCGGGCAACTTCGAGATCTTTCGCATCGCCTCGCGTCATCTCGTCCAGCAGCGCGATCTGTATGCCGCGTATCCCGCAGAAGTACAGGACAAGTTCAAGTACAGTCCGACCTTTGCGCTCCTCTTTGCGCCCTTCGCGTGGCTCTGGTGGCCCCTGGCGCTGTTCCTGTGGAGCATGCTCAACGCACTGGCGCTGTTTCTCGCCATCGAGCGAGTACTGCCCCGACGACAGGCCGTCGTGGCGCTCGCGCTCCTGCTGCTGGAGCTCCTGCGCTCCCTCCAGAATGGGCAGAGCAACCCCCTCGTCGCGGCGCTGATCATCGTCGCGTTCTCGTCCCTGGAACGAGCGAGCGCGTGGCGTGCCGCCGGCGCCGTGGCGCTGGGCGCCTGCGTGAAGATCTTTCCGCTCGCCGCGCTCAGCTTTGCGCTGCCCCATCGGCTGATGTGGCGTACCGGCGCCTGGGCGGTGGCGATCGGGGCGACGCTCGTCGTGCTGCCGCTCGCCGTGACGTCGCCGCAGACGCTGCTCGCGCAGTATGCCTCGTGGCACAGCGTGGAAGCCACCGATGCGTTGCAGCGCTGGTTCTCGGTGATGGAGCTGGTCTACCGCTGGACGGGCACCTCGATTCCCAACTGGCCCGTGCAGCTCGCCGGCACGCTGTTACTGCTCGCTCCGCTCGCTCTGCGTCGCGAGCGCTGGGGCGACCCCGCCTTCCGACGACGGTACCTGTGCTCGGTCCTCGTGTACGTGGTGCTGTTCAACCACCAGGCGGAGCGCGCGAGCTACATCATCGCGTTCACGGGGATGGCCATCTGGTTCGCATCGGAGGCACGTGCGGCATGGCGGACGGCCCTCTTCGCGCTCGCATTCGTGACGATTCCACTGATGTCCACGCTGGTGCCTGGCGCATTCCTGCGCACGCCCTCGGCCACGCTGTACCGGCTGGCACTGCCGGCCCTCCTGGCCTGGCTGGCGATCCAGTGGGACCTGCTCAGCTCACCAGCGACGCCACCAGCTCGATCTGCACGTTCCCCTTGAGTGCCGCCGAGACCGGACAGCCCTCCTTGGTGGCCTGCGCGACCGCTTGAAATTTCGCGTCGTCGATGCCGGGCACCACCGCCGTCACAACCAGCTTCATCGTGGTGATCTTGAATCCCTCGCCCACCTTGCTCACGGTGCAGGCGGCCTGCGTCTCCACTTTCGCGGGTGGAAAGCCCTCCTTCTCCAACCCACCGCTGAGCGCCATGCTGAAGCAGGCGGCTTCGGCCGCAGCGAGCAGCTCTTCAGGAGTGGAGCCACTCGCTTCCTCGAAGCGCGACCCGAAGCTGTAGCTGCCGCCCAGTCCCGTCTGCCCGTTGAAGCTTCCGTTGCCCTTCTGCAATCCGCCGTGCCACGTAGCGGTCGCGGTTCTCGTCGGCATGATGATGACTCCTCAGGGTGAAAAACAACGCTGCGCCAGGGATCGACGCTTGACGCATCGTCCTCCGTCCGGTTTATCTCCTGCCATGACAGAACCGGCCGCCGAGCAGCCACTTCCGCCGTCCATCGCGCGCGTGCTGAGCACGTTTCGCGCCCTGGCGCGCGAGGAGAAGATGCAGGCACTGCTGCACTTCGCCAAGAAGCTCGAGCCCTTGCCCCCGCGGTTCGCCGAGCTGGACCGTGCCGAATTCACGGTGCCGGAGTGTCAGACCCGCGTCGACCTGTTTCCCGAAATTCGCGAGGGGAATCTCTATTTCTACGCGGACCTGAACGCACGCCAGTCGCCCACGGTCGCGGCGTTTCTCGCCATCCTGTTCTCGGCGGTGAACGGCCATCCGCCCGAGACCACCCTCGCCATCCCGGTGGACTTCGTGCGCCAGATGATGGACGGCATAGGCCTGGCCGGCCGCGAGGTGGGACTCAACGGCATGCTGGCCCGCGTGAAGCGCCATGCCCAGAACGCCGTGAACCATTGACGTCCTCCCGCACTCCGCCTCTCATGACCAGACCCGCGCAGCGCTACGCGAATCACCGGCGCCTCTTCCCCGTCTTTCACTACCTTGCCCTGCCCATCCTGCTCGGCAACGTACTGGTCGCGGTCATGCACGCGATCAGGCGGCCCACGGCGTGGAATGCCTGGCTGGTGGTGCTCTCCATCGGACTCTTCGCCGGACTCGTGGCGAGCCGCGCGTCGGCGCTGCTCGTGCAGAACCGGCTGATCGGGCTCGAGATGCGGCTGCGCCTCGCCAGCACGCTGCCTCCGGAGTTGCGCTCACGCATTCCGGAGCTTCATCTGCGGCATCTCATCGGATTACGATTTGCCTCCGATGCCGAGCTCGCTGCACTCGTGGATCGCTGCCTGCAAGGCGAGTTTCCCACGACCGACTCCGTAAAGCGCGCCGTGCAGGACTGGCGACCCGACTATCTCCGCGCCTGACCTTTCTCCCTCCAGACGAATCGAATGACCGTCAACATCAAAGTGCGTCTCAACGGCCCGTATCTCATCGACCTCACGCAGGACCGGGTCGAGCTCGTCGATCACGAGGGCACGCCGATCCCGATCCCCGAGGGCAAGACGACGATTACGCTGTGCCGGTGCGGCGCGTCCACGAAGAAGCCGTTCTGTGATGGCATGCACAGCAAGGTGGGGTTCGTTGCCGCCGAGGCCGCTCAGAGGATGGCCGACCAGGCAGGTTACGTGATCCCGCCGCCCGTCGCGCAAGGCTGACGCGGCGCCGGGACGATTTCCGCATGCATCGCGTCCTCAGCGCCTGGGCATGGGTCGTCGCCGTGGGCGTCGTCCTCGTGGGATTCTGCTACGTCTCGCTCGTCTGGCTCGCCACCGCCCCGTTCGACCGGGGGCGGTATCATGCCGGCCGCGCGTTTCGGCAGCTCGCCATGACGGTGACCGCTCTCAATCCACTCTGGAAGTTCGAGACCGACGGTGCGAGGCCGGTCGATCCGCGCCTGCCCTACGTGGCCGTGTCCAACCACGAGTCGTACGCGGACATCTTCCTCATCAGCCACTTCCCGTGGGAGATGAAGTGGCTGTCGAAGGACACGATCTTCAGGATCCCCGTCATGGGATGGATGATGCGCATGGCGATGGACATACCCATCAAGCGCGGACAGCGCGAGAGCGTCGTGAGCGCCATGCAGGGCTGCCGCGACCGGCTCGCGCGCAAGGTGAGCGTGATGATCTTTCCCGAGGGAACCCGATCCCGCACCGAGGAGCTGCTCCCCTTCAAGGA
The DNA here is from genome assembly GCA_046598315.1 of Gemmatimonadaceae bacterium. Taxonomy (GTDB): domain Bacteria; phylum Gemmatimonadota; class Gemmatimonadetes; order Gemmatimonadales; family Gemmatimonadaceae; genus AG11. The sequence goes on along the minus strand of JBKJIY010000081.1, from coordinate 50,186 downwards.
CGGCGCCTTCAAGCTGGCCATCGAGGCGCAGGTGCCCATCCTGCCCATCGCCGTCGCCGGCACGCGCTACTGCATGGCCAAGGGCAGCTTCGCATTCCGTCGCGCGCATGCCAAGGCGCGGGTCCTGGAGCCCATCTCCACCGCGGGGATGACCCCTGCCGACGTGGCTGTGCTGCGCGAGCGCACGCGGGACATGATCGATGCCGCGCGCCGCGTCCTGCAGCGGGAACTCGGGCTCACGTCGTCGCTGGATCACAGCGAGTGATCGCCGAGCGGAGCGAGCCGGCTCCGCGGAGCGAGGCCGAGCTCCACGAGCGGCTCTCGCGCCCAGGCCGCGCGCTCTCCGATCGGCTCGGCGCTCTCGACGGCGACCTCCTCATCCTCGGCGCGGGGGGCAAGATGGGGCCGAGCCTGGCATGCATGGCCAAGCGCGCGAACCCGGAGCGTCGGGTGATCGCGGTGTCGCGATGGTCGAACGCGGCATCCGCGGACGCGGTCGTGGCCCAGGGCGTGGAGGTGCTCCGTGCCGATCTGCTGAACCGGGGCGACGTGGACGCGCTGCCCGATGCACCGAACGTCATGTTCATGGCGGGGCAGAAATTCGGCACGAGCGCGAACCCGTGCACCACGTGGGCGATGAACGCCGGCGTTCCCGCCCTGGTTGCCAGCCGGTACGCCGGTGCGCGCATCGCGGCATTCTCCACCGGCAACGTGTATCCACTCACGGCGCCCACCGGCGGCGGCTCGCGCGAGACGGACGCGCCCGCGCCGGTCGGGGAGTACGCGTTCTCGTGTCTGGCGCGCGAGCGACTCTTCGAGCACGCGTGCTTGCGCAACCACTCGCTGGTGTCCATCGTGCGGCTCAACTACGCACACGCGCTCACCTACGGCGTGCTCACGGACCTCGCGCTCCGCATCGTTCGCGGGCAGCCGGTGGACCTCTCGATGGGCCATGTGAACGTGATCTGGCAGGGCGACGCCAACGCGCTCGCTCTCGCGTCCCTCCTTCATGCGTCGTCGCCGCATCCCCACGTGGTGAACGTCGCGGGTCGCGACGTGCTCGCCGTCGCCGATCTGGCGAGGGCGCTCGCGCGGCGGCTGGGGACCGCGCCCGTCTTCGCGGGCACCGAGAGCGTCGACGCGCTCCTCAGCAACAGCGAGCGATCGTCCGCGCTGCTCGGGGAGCCGCTGATGACCACGGACATGCTGCTCGACTGGACGGCCGAGTGGGTGTCGCGCGGCGGCGCCGTGCTGGACAGGCCGACGCACTTCGAAGCGCGCGATGGACGCTTCTAGCCTCGGGCTGCGGGCGCATCTGCGCGCGGGCCAGGTGATTCCGGCGCATCCCCTGGCGCTCACGGCGCGCCGCACACTGGACGAGCGCCGGCAGCGTGCCCTCACGCGGTATTACGTGGATGCCGGCGCTGGCGGCATCGCGGTGGGCGTGCACACCACGCAGTTCGCCATCCGCTCCGCGCGATACGGCCTGTACCGGCCGGTGCTGGAGCTCGCGGCCGAGACGGCGCGCGCGTCGCTGCGCGGAACGGATCGCCCGTTCGCGCTGGTCGCGGGGGTGATCGGCGAGACACGGTCCGCGGTGGCGGAGGCGGAGACCGCCGCGGCGCTGGGCTACGAGGTCGCGCTGCTCGGTCTTGGCGGCCTCGCCCCTTCCAGCGAGACGGAGCTCATCGAGCATTGCCGCGCGGTCGCCGATGTGATGCCTCTGTTCGGCTTCTACCTGCAGCCGGCCGTCGGCGGACGTCCGCTCAGCTACGCATTCTGGCGCGACTTCGCCCGGATTCCGAACGTGCTGGCCGTCAAGATCGCGCCATTCAGCCGGTACCAGACGCTCGACGTCGTGCGCGGCGTCGCGGACGCCGGCCGGGACGACATCGCGCTGTACACGGGCAACGACGACAACATCGTGGCCGACCTGCTCACGCCATTCCCCGGGCGACCGGGAGAGGCGCCGTCCGAGCGCCGGATCGTGGGTGGACTGCTGGGACAGTGGGCAGTGTGGACGAAGAGCGCGGTGCAGCTTCTGGTGCGCGTTCAGGCGGACAACACGGATCCCCTGAGACTACTCCGCCTGGGCGCGGCTCTGACGGATGCGAACTCCGCCATCTTCGACGCCGCGCATGGATTTGCCGGGTGCATTCCGGGCATTCACGAGGTGCTCCGCCGGCAAGGGCTGCTCGCGGGGATCTGGTGCCTCGACCCCGGTGAAGGGCTCTCCGACGGCCAGAGTGACGAGATCGATCGCGTCTGCGGGCAGTATCCGGCGCTCGGCGACGACGTGTTCGTACGGGAGCGGCTGGATGAATGGCTGCGGTGAGATCACGCCTCGCGCGTGTCGGCCTTCCCCTCGCCGAATCCGAGGAGCTCGCACACCCAGCTGTGCTTCGCCTGCTGCTCGAAGCTCGCGCGCCACTGGCCGAGGTCGGTGATGCTCGTGTCGAACACGACCGTGTCCCTGGTGATCGCGCCATCGCGCGCCAGCGAGGGAAGCTGGTCGCGCGACGCGCTCTGGACCCGGGCATGCGCGTCCCGATAGAAGACACGGCCGCCGCCCACGAGGTTGGCGCCGATCGTCGACTCCAGGCGCTGAAGCACCCGGAAGAGGCCGTCGATGGAACACCCGCTCGCTCCCGCCGTGCTCTGGTCCACCGCCACCACCAGAAATCGCTCGTCGCGGAGCTGCCGGCCCACCGTGAGCGGGGCACCGTGCGCCTTCCAGTCGGCAAGGTGCTCGTCCACCCCCGCCAGCAGCGTGGTCGTCTCCTCCTCACCGAGCGCGCGGTCGCTGCCGAAGGTCCAGATGCGGCTGGCGTCGGGCAACGTGTCAAAAGCAACGACAGGCATGGGACGGTGGGATGGGGAGGAGGCGAGCAGGGGCTCTCGCGGATGAAACGATTCTTCGACAAGATAGTCATTGCCCCGTTCACCCCACTACCCACGCCTTCTTGCCAGACCAGCACGCCTCCGCTCACGCCGCCCGTTCTGAACGGCCGCCCGTGACGGACGAGCGCTACCAGCCGCTTTTCGCGCTCTCCCCTCAGCCCGCCTGGGTATATGACGTGGAGACGCTCCGCTTTCTCGAGGTCAACGAGGCGGCGACGAGGAGCTATGGCTGGAGCCGCGACGAGTTTCTGGCGCTCACGTTGCGCGACATCAGGCCACCGGCGCAGCTCGCCGCGTTGGAGGAACTGATCGAATCCACGTCGCTGGACGGTCTCCACGCTGCTTCCGACATCCACCGGACGAAGTCGGGTCAGGCACGGCATGTAGAGTTCCGATCGTATCCGCTGCTGTTCGATGGCCGCGCCGCGCGCATGGTGCTCGTTCTCGACGTCACCGAACGGATGGAAGCGCAGGCGGCGCTGGTGCGCAGCGAGGAGATGTACCGCTCCGTCGTGGAGCAGATCCAGGACGTGTTCTTCCGCACGAACCCGGAAGGCCGATGGACCTTTCTCAATCAGGCATGGACCGGCCTCACTGGTCATTCGGTGGAGGACAGTCTCGACACGCATTATCTCACCTACGTCCACCCCTCCGATCGCGGCGCACTCCTCGACGCGTTCCGCCCACTGCTGGAGGGCACCGTGGAGAGCATGCTCGTGGAGGTGCGCTACTTCCGCCGCATGGGCGGCTATCGCTGGGTGGAGGCGAGCACGCGCGTGATGCGCGATGCGGAGGGCCGGCCCCTGGGAGCCATGGGGACCCTCCGCGATGTGACCGAGCGTCGCGCCGCGGGGGAAGAGCGGCAGCGGCTGGCCACGAACATCCGGCTGCTGCTCGACTCCTCCGGCGAAGGGGTCTACGGGACGGATGCACGAGGCGTCGTCACCTTCATCAACCGGCGCGGCTCCGAACTGCTTGGCTACGAGCCAGACGAGCTGATCGGCGCACCAATGCACGCGCGCGTGCACTACTCACACACCGACGGGCGCCCGTATCCCGTCGAGGAGAGCCCGATCCGACGGGCGGCGGCGGAAGGTGTGCCGTGTGCCGTGGACGATGAGGTGATGTGGCGCAGGGACGGCATCCCGATTCAGGTGGAGTACTCGGCATCACCCGTGATCGAGAACGGTCGCGTCTCCGGCGCGGTCGTCAATTTTCGCGACATCACGGCGCGCAAGCGCGCGGAGCTCGAGCTGATCGTGGCCCGCGACGCCGCGCAAGCCGCGAACCGCACGAAGAGTGATTTCCTGGCGCGGATGAGCCACGAGCTGCGCACGCCGCTCAATTCGATCATCGGCTTCGCCAACGTGATCATCAAGAAGAGCAGCGACGCCATGCGCACCGAGGATCTGTCGTATCTCGCGCGCATCGCGACGAACGGACGGCATCTGCTCGGCCTGATCAACGGCATCCTCGACCTCTCCAAGATCGAGGCGGGGCGGATGACCCTGGAGATCTCGTCCGTCTCGCTGCCGGCGCTCGTGCGTGAGACGCTCGAGGAGCTCGAGAGCCAGACGCGCGAGCTGCCGGTGGTGCTGCGCACCGTACTCCCGGACATCTGCCATCCGATCGCGTCGGACGAAGCCCGGATGAAGCAAGTGCTGATCAACCTCATCGGGAACGCGCTCAAGTTCACCGAGCAGGGCGAGGTCGTGGTCCGGCTCGACGCCGACGCCAACGGCGTGCCACGGAGTCTTCAGGTGCAGGATACGGGCATCGGCATCCGCGCGGACCGGCTCGACGCCATCTTCGAAGTGTTCGAGCAGGCGGAATCCATGATCACGCGGCGGTATGGCGGTACCGGCCTGGGCCTGTCCATCGCGCAGTCGCTCTGCGAGCTGATGGGACATCGACTGGAGGCGGAGAGCGTGGAGGGGGTCGGCACGACGATGACGATCCGGTTCGGCGTTGCGGAGCCGCTCGCGGCGGTCCGTACGCCGGCGGCGTCGAACGCCGTGGTGCAGCGCATCGAACAGCCTCTGCTCAACAGTTCGCTCCATACGATTCTCGTGGTGGACGACGACGAGGAGTCTCGCGTCCTGCTCGCCTTGATGCTGGCCGAACTGAATTGCCGGATCGCGACGGCGGCCACAGGGGTGGAAGGCCTCCGGCTGGCGCGCGAGCTGCGACCGTCGCTCATCTTTCTCGACCTGCGCCTGCCGAGGATCAGCGGATTCGACGTGCTCCGCATCGTTCAAGCCGATGAGGTTCTGGGAACGACTCCCGTGATCGTCGCCAGTGTCGTGGCTACGGAATCCAGAGGAGCGCTCGCCGGAGCGGTGGCCATCCTCGACAAGCCGTTGGATCGTGAGCAGGTCCTCGCCACGGCACGGCGCTGGCTTCCCGCCGAGCGGCCCTGACCATTGCGTCGTGTAGTTTTCCGCCGCATGGACAGGAGAGTCGAGGCAGGATTGGCGGCGGCGGCGGCCACGATCGTCGTGGCAGTCGCGACGCGCACGCGCCGCGTGCAGCAGCTGGACGACGCGCTGGAGCGCGCCGTCGGACGCGTCCGGCCTCGGCTCGCGAGTGCGGCGCGGGTCGCCTCGCTTCCCGGTGAGCGCTTCGTCCACCCCAGCATCGGCGCGGCCGCGTGTCTCGCCGTGCTCGCGTGCCGCGGCGGCCGACGGCGGCGCGTCCTCATTCCGCTCGCGTCCGCGTCGCTCGGCGCCATCGTCGCGCATCATGCGATCAAGGCGGTGTATCGGCGCCCGCGTCCGCGCATCGCACTACGCCGAGGGAAGATGGAAGCGGCGTATCCGAGCGGGCATACCGCGGACTCCACCGCCGTGCTCCTCACCGTCGCGTACGTGCTCGTTCGGGAGGACCTCGTCCCCGCTGGCGTCGCGCTCCCGGCGGCGCTCACCCTGTCCCTGGCCACGGGGGCCAGCCGCGTGGCGCTCGGCTGGCACTGGGGAACCGACGTGATGGGTGGTTGGCTGACCGGCATTGCGGTCGCCGCGTGCAGCACCACCTTGTACGACCGGCTCTGTCCGACGGCAACCGACCGCGAGCCGCGCGACCGCTCGCGACGCGACCGACTCATTCCCTTTCACCCTCTCCACCCATGAGCGACGCTGCATTCCTGACCCCCGACCGGCGCCGGTTCCTCGCCTACTTCTCCACCGTCGGCCTCGGCAGCACGCTGCTTCCGGGGGTGCTGTGGGCACGGGTGAGCGACGGGGCCGAACTCACGACGGCGACGATCGCCTGTGCGGAGGAGATCGCGGGATTGAAATTCTCCGACGAGCAGCGCAAGCAGATGCTCGACGGCATCAAGCGCCAGGAGCAACAGATCGAGCAGCTGCACCAGCTCGTGCTGAGCAACGACGTGTCGCCCGCCGTGATCTTCGACCCCATTCCGCCCGGTGCCACCGTGCCTCTCCCGGTGAAGCGTGCCACGGTGCGCGGTCGCGTGGCGCTCCGAGCCGTGCCTGGCGACCTGGAGGAGCTGGCGTTCGCACCCGTGACGGAGCTGGGCGACCTCGTGCGACGTCGAAAGGTGACGTCCACCCAGCTCACCGAGATGTACCTCGGGCGGCTCAAGAAGTACGATCCCGTGCTGCACTGCGTGATCACGCTCACGGAGACGCGCGCGCGCGCGCAGGCGAAAGCCGCTGACGAGGAGATCGCGCGCGGCCGGTATCGCGGGCCACTGCACGGCATTCCCTGGGGCGCCAAGGATCTGCTCGCCGTCAAGGGTTACAAGACCACGTGGGGTGCCGGCCCCTACAAGGACCAGACGATCGATGCCGATGCCGCGGTGGTGACGCGGCTCGACGACGCGGGCGCCGTGCTCGTGGCCAAGCTCACGCTCGGCGAGCTCGCGCAAGGCGACATCTGGTTCGGCGAGCGGACGCGCAACCCATGGAATCCCGCGGCCGGATCGAGCGGGTCGTCGGCGGGTCCTGGGTCCGCCGTGTCGGCTGGTCTGGTGGGATTCGCGCTCGGTACGGAGACGCTCGGCTCGATCTCCTCGCCAGCCACGGTGAACGGCGTCACGGGACTGCGTCCCACCTTCGGGCGTGTACCGCGCACCGGTGCGATGGCGCTGTCGTGGACGATGGACAAGATCGGCCCGATGACGCGCAGCGTGGAAGACTGCGCCCTCGTCCTGGCGGCGATCTACGGGCCCGATGGCGTCGATCGCGCCGTGAAGCCGGGCATCCCGTTCAGCTGGGATGCGGGGGTGAAGCCGGCGCAGCTCCGCGTGGGCTATGTGAAAAGTGCGTTCGATCTTCCCGAGCGCAACGCGCAGGACCAGCTCCAGCACGGCACCAAGAAGCACGACGACCTGGCCCTGGACGTGATGCGCCGCATCGGCGCCAGACTGATCCCCGTGGAGCTACCGGACCTGCCGTACGCGGCGATGCGAATGGTCCTCACCGCGGAAGCGGCGGCGGCCTTTGACGAGCTGACCCGTTCCGGACGCGACAAGGAGCTCGTGCAACAGACCAATGGCGACTGGGCCAACACCTTCCGGACCGCGCGATTCCTGCCGGCGGTGGAATACATCAACGCCAACCGCGCGCGCACCGTGGCGATGCAGAAATGGCACGAGCTCTTCCAGACCGTGGACGTGATCGTCACGCCGACGACTGGACGCAATCAGCTCGTCGCCACGAACCTCACCGGCCATCCCGCGGTCATTCTTCCGAGCGGCTTCCGCGATGTCTCGGCAACGGACACCACGCAGGTACCGGTGTCACTGACCTTTCTCGCCGGCCTGTATCAGGAGGCCATGCTCCTCGCCGTCGCCAAGGCCTGGCAGGATGCGACGGACTTTCACCGACAGCATCCGTTGGTAAAGGTCTGAGGGGTTGGTCGGCTGTCAGTTTTTCGGTCTACAGATCTTCGGTGACGGCGGCTCAGGATCCGCTGCCCAGTATGGCCCGCAGCGCCTCCTCGAGCGTCGGATGGCGGAACTCGAATCCGGCGGCGAGCAGGGCGGCGGGCAGCACGCGCTGTCCGGCGAGAATGGTGGCCCGTGCCATCTCGCCGAACAGCAGTTCCAGCACGAAGGCCGGTGCGGGAACGATGGCGGGTCGTTCGAGTACGCGACCGAGCACGGCGGCGAACTCCGCATTGGTCACGGGATTCGGCGCGGTGAGGTTGACGGGTCCGTTCAGCGAGTCCGTGGCGAGGGCAAACTGGATGGCGCGCAGCTGGTCTTCCAGCGCGATCCAGCTCATCCACTGCGTCCCGCTCCCGATCCGGCCTCCCACTCCCATCCGGAATGGCGGCAGGAGCCTGGCGAGCGCGCCCCCGTCAGTGCTCAGGACGATCCCGGTGCGCACGAGGACGACGCGCACGCCGGCGTCCGCCGCTGGCGCCGCGGCGAGCTCCCAGTCCGCCACGACGTCGGAGAGAAAGCCGCTGCCGCGCGCGGCGTGCTCGTCGAGTGACTCATTGCCCCGGTCGCCGTAGTATCCGATCGCCGAACCGCTGACCAGCACGCGCGGCCGGCGCGACAGGGCGCCAATCGAACGGGCGATCAGCGTGGTGCCATCCACTCGACTCTGCCGGATGGCGCGTTTTCGCGAGTCGGACCACGTCGTGGCGATCGGCTCGCCCGCGAGATGGACGACGGCGTCGATACCCTCGAGCGCGGCAGGGTCGAGGATTCCCTCGGCGGGATCCCACCTGATGTCGCCGGGCTCGGCAGGACGTGACGAGCGCACGAGCCGGCTGACAAGGTGTCCATCATGCCGCAGCCGGGACACGAGCGCGCCGCCAATCATGCCTGTCGCGCCGGTGACGGCGATCCGCTGCGGTCCTTCGAGTGCCGGGATGGAGTGCATGGCCCTGCGTGCGGCAAGTTGCGCGCCCTATGCGTATCCACCAGCGAGCGTGGTCCGATCATTCGACAGGCCGTCGAGGAACAGCAGCAGATCGGCCCGTCCACCGTGCTCGATACCGAGCAGCACCGTCGCCACCGGGCACACGGACGAGTGGCGCAGGACGACGGTGGGCTGCGGCGCGCCCACCAGATACGCGTCCCACGATCCGCCGATGACCGGCAGCAGATGGCTGCACAGCACGTTGGCCAGCTCGCCGAGGGCATCCCGCTGCATCGTCGGACTCCCCTCTGCGTCGCCGAGCATGTTTCGCGCAAGCTGCGGCAGGATACCGCCAGCACATCGGACGACGAGCTGCCCACTGATCGGTCCGCGAAACCGCACACTCATTGCCGCGTCGGCGCTCGCCTCGCGCTGTACGTCGTCGAGATGCGCGATCGCCGAGAGGCCGCACAACCGGGCGAGCGTGCGCGTGGCCACGGCGGTCAGCGCGGCATCGTAGGGCGAGGTCACGCCGCCATGCCCATCGCCCGCCGCACCGCATCGCTCAGCGCCTCGGCGACGAACGGCTTGCGGACAAACTCCGCGCCGTACCGGCGCACGGCGGCAATACGCTCCTCGCTGCCGTTGGCCGAGACGACGACCACCTGCATGCCGTGGTGACCGCGGCGCGCCAGCGCCTCGAGGAGTTCCAGTCCGTTCATCACCGGCATGTTGAGATCGATCAGGGCGAGATCCATGCGCTGCAGCTCGAGGATCTCCAATGCTTCGGCCCCATTGCTCGCGTGCAGGACGTCACCGAGCGCCACACCGCATCCCCGCAGGGTCCGGATGATCATGGCGCGCATGACGGCGCTGTCGTCGGTCACGAGAATGTCGAGAGACACGAGGGCCGACGCCTGTCACCGGCTCCCGCGCCGGGCCCGGCGGGCGGGAGGCGAACACCGGTCGATCTCGACCGTGGACTCGATCCGCGCAACGCGGCGGGGAGCGGACGTAAGCGGCGTGCCGCGGTAGGGCATGGTGCTCGCGGGAACGTGGTGCGCGAGCGGGAGTCGTATCGTGAACGTCGTCCCCTCGCCGGCGGTGGAGGTGATCTCGATGTCGCCGCCGAGGGATTCGACGTTGTGCTTGACGACATCCATGCCCACGCCGCGTCCCGAAACCCGGGTGACCTCGGTGGCGGTGGAAAATCCCGGCACGAAGACGAGGCCGAAGATCTCGGCGTCGCTCGGCTGGGGATGGGAGTCCACGAGACGCTGCTCGATGCCCTTCTGGAGGATCCGCGACCGGTCCAGTCCCCTGCCGTCGTCCGTGAGCTCGATCACCAGGACGCCGTCGTCCGTGGACGCGGTGAGGCGCACCGTGCCCCCGGCTGGCTTCCCGAGCGCGGTGCGTGCCTCTGCACTCTCGATGCCGTGATCGACGGCGTTGCGCAGCATGTGCGCGAGCGCGTCGCCGAGTGCATCCGCCATGTCACGATCGATGGCGGTATCTCCTCCGTCGGCGAGCAGGACGACCTGCTTGCCCACGCTCTTCGCGACGTCGCGAACGAGGCGCGTCATCTTCAGCATGGTGCGGTCGAGCGGCACCGTGCGCAGGGACAGGCTGAGCCGATCGAGCTGGTCGGTGCGGGCGCGCGTCGACGAATCGGGCGCTGGGCGAGCGTTCGGAAGGACCGCGTCGTCGGCACCGCGCCTGCCGGCGACGGCGCAGCGCAGTGGCGCGTCCGCACGGGACGCGGCGGCCCGTGCCAGCGCAGCGAGCACCCTGGCGTACGCGGGTGGACGCGTCGTCGGGCGGCCGCAGAGCGTGTCCCGCACGCAGCGCAGGAGCGCGTCGAGCACGCCGACCGCCTCGAACGCCAGCTTGGGCACGCCGCCCGCGAAGGGCAGCTCGCGGTCGCGCACGCGGCTGAAGAGCGACTCCGCTTCGTGGGCGAAGTCCCGGATCAGGTCGAGGTGGAGGAACGCCGCCGTGCCCTTCATCGTGTGGAAGGCGCGCAGCACCGTGTTGATGTCCTCCGGATCGTCCGCATGCGCCTCGAGATGGCGCAGCGCGAACTCCGCGCGCTTGAGATGAGCGCGGCATTCCACGAGGAAGTCGGCGATCAGGTCGTGATCGTCCTCCGGCAGCGACTCCACACCATCAGGAACGTCGCGCACGGATGCTGCAGTCGCCGCGGTGCACGGAGCGCGCGGGGTGGCGCGCGCGCTGGTGATCTCGGCCGTGACGGGCGCGTGCCGACTTTGTTCCAGGCTCGTGAGCACCTGCTTCAAGGACGATTGCGCCTGCCTCGCCATCGTGCGCACCATCACCACGGCCGACTGGTCGTTGCCGATGTCGGCGAGGGTGGTCATGATGTGCTCCAGCTCATCACGCTCGTTCGGCGTCACCAGGCACATGAGGGACACCGCATCGTCAAGCGACAGCAATGCGGTGGCGCCGACCGACTCCAGCGGATCGCATGCGTGCCTCCACTCCTGCGGCGCGCGCCCCATCGCCAACAGGAGTCGTTCGCCGGCGTTCGAGAGGAGCAGCGCGTGACCGGCATCGGGTGGCTGGTCCAGGTGTGCCGCGGTGGCCGACACCGCGGCGCGCACGGCGTCGAGGACCGCGCCCGATGTCGCCGGGGGGAGCGGAGCGGCCTGCAGCATCCGGATGGCGTCGGCGCCGAGGCGGGCGAGACGGCGCGCCTCGCCGTGAGCCCGGGGGATGGTGCGAGCGAGCCATTCGAGGGAGGCACGCGACCGCTGCATCGTCGCTTCGTCCTCGACGCGCGCTGCCGCGAGCTCGCCCGTGACGCGACGCAGGATCTCGGTGTGTGGCTGGCCTGCATTGGTCATGCGACGTCCGACGGAGGGGAGTGTGACTCCTCCTCAGTGTCGGCCGCGGCGGCGGGGAGTTGAGCTGGGTCGCACTCCGCGCACAGCCGGATGGCGGCGTCACCGGAGAGCCGGGCGCACGAAGGGGCGAACGCGCTGTCGCGTTCGCCCCTTCGTCCTGCCACTGCGTGCGGTGGCGCTATCGCCTGAAGATCTCGTCGGCGAGCGCCTGCCGGTTGGCGGCATTGGTGTTCGTCGCATTGGGATCGAAGGTGACCGGCGCAGCGGCGACCGACGGCGTTGCGGCGCCTCGCCCGCCGAAGCGCTGGGCGTGCGGATCGAACACGCTCACGATCTGCGCCACGCGCTGCTCCATGTCCACGATCACGCTCGAGGCATACGCGAGCTGCTGGGTGGTGATGTCCTGGAACTGCAGGTGCACCATCATGCCGAACAGCTCGTCCCGCAGCTGGCCGCGCATCGTGATGCCGCGCGTCCTGTCGTCCGGACCCTCGCCGAGCGCGTCGAGCTGGTCGACCGTCGCCACGGCGCGGTCCAGGCCGTCGAGGATGTCCGTGGCTGCCAACTCGGTTGCCGAGGAGACCTCGCACAGCTTCTCGTTCATGTGCTGCAGCCTGTCCACCGCCGCCTGCTCGAGGATGCCGCGGCTCTCACGCAGGCGCTCGAGGATCTCCGTGATCTCGCCGAAGGCGCGGAGCAACGACTTCGGGAGGACGGATGGGGCGCCGTCGAGGTCAGCGGCCGCGGGCGAGTCGATGACCTCGGCGGCTTCCTCGCCGAACTCGTTGATCGCACTGTCCACCAGGCGCAGCGACGCCTCGAAGTCGTAGAGCAGCTCGCTCGCGTGTCGCGTCGTCATGCGCTATGCCGCTCGCCCCGCCGTCACCAGCAGCACCTGATCAATCTTGTCTTTCAGGACCGTGGGCGTGAAGGGCTTGAGGACATAGTTGTTCACGCCCGCCTCGACCGCGGCCATGATGTCCTCGCGGACGCTGCGCGTGGTGACCATGAGAATCGGGATGGTAGCCCCGTCGGCGCGGGCGCGGACGGCGCGCGCAAACTCGATTCCGCTCATTCTCGGCATGTTCCAGTCGGTGATGATGAACTGGATGGAGCTGTCGAACAGTTCGAGGGCTGCGTGTCCATCTGCCGCCTCCACGGTGTCGGAGTAGCCGATCCGCTGGAGCGAGTTGACGATGATGCGGCGCATCGTGACCGAATCGTCGACGACGAGAAACTTCATGACGGAGATCTCCTGGGCCGCGACGGTCGGGTCACGAAGTCGACAGCGGATGAAGCGGTGATCGGCCTACAGATCGCCGCTGTTGAGGATGCGGCGAGCCACTTCGTCCACGACGCCGAGCGAGTTGTACGCGCCGTCGAGGACACGCTGCCGGATCTGCGCGGCGCGCTCCGGGTTCAGGGCAGTCGTCGAGCCTTCACGCGCCGCGAGGGCGCGGCCGGCGTCGGAGATCTGCACCTTGTCGTTGCGGCCTGCGGCGGACGCAACGGCTGCCGCCGCCGAGACGGCGCTCTTCTCGACCTTGTCGGACGACGGGGGAGCCACGGCCGGACGGATCGCACTGCCCGAGCTCACATTGATCTTCATGGGGAATTCCTCCTGTGACGCTAGTTATCGGCAGAGGGCGCGGCGGACTTGAGTGCCGTCGACATCTTCTCGCTCCCTTTCATTATCGTCTCACGTCCATGTGACCGATGCACGGGAGACGAATTGGGTCATAATTGCCGCGGAAGCTCATCCGGTTGGGCGCTCCGACCATGGCGATGAGCGCGCGGACGTCGAGCGCCGCAAGCTGTGCCTGGTCTGCCGCGACGTCCAACGCATCGGTCGATTCGACCGATGATCGGAGACTCTCCGTGCTCCGGCGGATCGCTTCCATCCAGCGCAATGGCGTGAGTCGCATGGCGTCGTCCATGTCATATCACCAGTAAGGGCTGAGAATTTTGCGACAGTGTAGACTCGTCATCGCGCCATGATCCGCTGAGTACGTCGGCCATGTCGATCAACCGAGTGAGCGCGGCTCGCTCCCCGCTGCGTCCAACCGCCAGCAGTTCCGAAGCGAAGAATCCGTACAGCGCCGCGAGACGCGGAGCGAGCTCGCCACCGTCCTGGAAGTTCACGGCCCCGAGCAGTTGGTATACCACGGACGACGCCCGCTCCAGCTGAACGGATTTGACCAGGCCGTCGCCCGCGGTCATGGCAGCGTCCGCCAGACGGAGCGCCTGCCCGAGGCGATCGTACAGGACGGGCACCTGCCAGGCGGTCGGCGGCGAGCCGGGGGCGCCGACCGGAGCGTGCTCGACAGCGGTTGTGGTGGAAGCGGAAAGTCGCATCGGCGGTCTCGTGGGGTTCGCCAATGAGTCTCGTCATCGCCTCGCCGCTTCCGCCCGATCGGGACAGAGTGTCGCGCGTGTCAGTGTCGCATGCCCCTGGCATTGCGCACTGCCACGGCTCACCCGCGCGCGGTGAAGTTGACCGCGGCCACGCGCGGTTCGTACGCGCTGGCCACGGTATCGCCGCGCTCGCCCTGCTCGATCGCGCTGGCCAGTCGCGCGCATTCGCGCCGCGCGTGCGTCAGCAGCGAGAGGTTGGCTCGCTCCACATCGGCGAGGCCGATCTGCGGCGCGCTGGTCCCGTCCATGGCATCGAGCAGGCACTCTCGCGCGTCCAGCGCGCTGGCGAGCGTCGCCATGTCGCCGGCGAGGACCGCGTGCTCCGCCCGTGCCGTCTGCAGCAGGAGGGCATCGCACACATCCCCGCCGTGCGGCGACGGACCGCCAGGCCCGCGCGTTTCCCTCATGCGGCGGTGGCGCCTTTCCGCTCGCCGTGGGCGCTCTCCGCGGTGGCGAACGCGCTCCGCAGCTCGAGCACCAGCATGCTGATGCGCTCCAGTTTGCTGCTGTCGGCGCTCAGGCCGAGGTCCATCAGCTCGGTGATGAAGAAGGCATAGAGTCCGCCGAGCTGACGGGCGAGCGCGCCGCCTCCCGCCTCGGTATCGAGTGTGGCCATCAGCTCGCCGAGCGCCGCGCGCGCGCGCGCGGTGGATTCCACGCGAAGCTCGGCGTTGCCGGCATCCATGGCGACCTGCGTGCGCCGGAGCTGCATGAGCAGGTAATCGTACACGATGATGACGAGCTTGCCCGGTGTGGCCGTCAGGACCTCGCGCTCCCGGTACGACGCGGCTGCGTGATGATATGTCATGCCATTTGTTATCGGCTCGCGCACGCCGTTCTTGAGCGTGCACGAGTGCGCGCCGACCGCCTAGCGTTGGGAGATCGACGCGATCTGCGAGGAGAAGCGCGCGCCCTGCGACTGGATGCGCGCGACGGCCGCTTCCATGGCGGTGAACTGGGCGATCAGCGACTGCCTCCGCGTTTCGACGAGCTGCTGCGCGGTGGCGATGCGGTCGGTGAGCTGTCCCAGCGCCGACTGCAGCACACTCGTCGCCTGTGCCACCGTGCCCGTGCCACTGGTGGTGATCAGCGTGGCGGCGCGGTTGGCCGCGGTGCCCGCGCCCACGATGAGGTTGATCGAGCCCACCGCGCCCGTGGCCGTGCCCGTATACAGCAGCGCCAGTCCGGACGTCGCCCCGCCGGTCGCGCCGGTGAGCGACTGGCCGAGCCCCGTGGCGGCGAGTCCGCCGATGGTGCCGGCCACGTTGCCGCCACTGTAGGTGCCGGCGGCCACGCCCAGCTGCGCCGTGGCGTCGGCGGTCGTGCCCACGGTGTAGGACACGGTGAAATTGGCCGGCGTGCCATACCCGCTCGTCTTCAGCACGAGGTTGTTGCCGGACCTGGACGCGGCCAGTGCCGCGCCGCTGGTGCCGAACGCCGTGTTCAGACGGGTGACTATTCCGTCGAGGGTGTCGCCGCTGGTCAGTGTGATGCTCGAGGTCTTGCCCGTCTGCGCGTCCACGATCGTCATCGTGTCGCTCCCGGGCAGCGCGGTATACGTCCCCGTGAAGCCGGAGCCGGTCACGCTGCCCTGCGTGGCCAGCGTCGTGATGTTCACCGCGTAGTTGCCCGCGACGGTCGCCGCCGTGGATCCCAGATACTTGATCGTGGGCGTGGAGCCGATCGCGGTCGTGGCGAACAGCTCGGTGACGGCACTGGGGTTGTTCGCGAGCGCGGTGGTGAGCGCGGCCTCGTCGATCATCAGCATGCCGAACTTGTCCACGGCGACGCCGACGGTGGCGAGCTGATTGTAGCTGGTGGACGACACGCCCACGGGATTGAGCAGGGTGCTGCGGATGGAGGCGACGCTCGAGCGCAACACCGAATTGGCACTGAGGGGGGCACCGACGGCGCGCTGGGCATCCGCAAACTTCACGATCTCGTTGTACGCCGTGGCGTAGCTCGTGAGCGCCGAGATGGTCGGCTTGGTGTCGCGCGCGATCGTGAGATCGATCGTCGTGCCCACCTCCGCCGTCTGAAGGGAAAGGGTCAGCCCCTTCACCGCGTCCGTGATGCTGTTCGTGGAGCGCGAGAGCAGCACGCCGTCCAGGCGGAGCTGCGAATCAGTGCCGGCCGAAAGCTGTCGCTGGCGTCCGACGGTCGTGACGTCCTGGGCGCCGAGGGTGTTCACCACGCCGGCCGGCGTGGTGGCGGTGAGCGAGAGGGCGAGCTGCGAGTCGCCCGTGGAGCCGTCGGTGAGCACGAACTTTCCACCGACGAAGCTGGCGGTCGCCGTGCGCCCGGTGCGCGCGAAGCCGGTGGTGGCATCGTTCAGCTTGTTCAGGACCGTCTGCACCGTGTCGGTCGCGCCCACGGTGAAGCTCATGTTCACGGTCGTGCCATCGCCGCGCGTGCCGGCCATGGTGAAGGTGTCGCCGGAGGCGATGCCGACCGACGTCCCGTTGGCCGTGAGGTTGGTGAGCAGGCTGGCCGACGAGGCGGTGAGCACCGGATCGGTGAAGGTGTTGGCACTCGTCACCACCTGGGTGATGCCGGCGCGTCCCTCGCTGAGAAAGCCCAGGAGCTCGAGCGCGCGCGTGCCGTCCGTGGTGGACGCGCTCACGGTGCCGTTGGTGCTGAGGCGCTTGTACTCGGTCCCGTTCGCCGTGCCGCTGGTGACGGAGGCGGTCCCACCGGCGGCGACGATCTTCGCCGCGATCCCGTCGAGCGAGTCGGTTGCAAGATTGATCGACACCGACCGTCCACCCACCGTAATGGTTGCTGCCGCAGGTACGGCGAGACCGACCTGGCTCGCCACGGTCGCTGACGCCGACGCGAAGCGGTCGGTCTGTGCGGCACCCGATGCGCTGATGTTCTGCACCAGCGACCCATCGACGATGCCGAGATCCTTGAGGACGCCGCCGCCCGCACCATCGAGCAATCGGATGCCGTCGGCGCCGGTCCGGTCGCTCGTGAGCTGCAGGCGGAAGGAGTTGGCGCCCGTCGTGAGGATGGTCGCGGTCACGCGAGTTGTCGTGGCACCGGCGTTCACGGCGTTGATCTTGTCGCGAACCGAGGCCAGTGTATCGGTGGCAAGCACGGAGATCGTCGTCCCGTTCACGGCAACGTCGCCGGCCAGTCCGAGCGCGGTGCTCGTGCTCGTGAAATCCCTGGAGCTCAACTTGGCGGCGCTCGCCAACGCCACCACTTCGGCGCGGTACGTGCCCGCCGTCGCCGTGCTGTCGGCCGTGGCCGTCAGCAGAGCGCGCCCGCTGGTGGGGCTGTTCGCCGCTGTGGCCGCGAACGCCGAGAAGGCCGTGCCGTCAGCCAGCGACTGCGTCGTCGTCTGAAACCTGGCGACCAGTGTCTGGAACTGGTTCCAGGCATCGATCTGCTTCTGTCGCGACGAGACGCCGTCCTGCAGGGGCGCCACCCGTCGTCTCGTGTCGATGGACGCGAGCTGGTCGACGAGGTCGCGCCACTGGATGCCCGTCGAGATGCCGCTGAATGATTGAATCGGATCCATGTCGGTATGCTCCGTCAGGTCAGATGTCACAATCCCCCGGAGAGCGCGATGGCTCTCCGGGGGTGATCGTGCTCAGGTGTCTTAGCCGCGGAGGAGCTGCAGCACACCCTGACCCTGCTGGTTCGCCTGGGCGAGCATCGCCGTGCCGGCCTGTGCGAGGATGCTGTTCTTGGCGAACTTCGTGTACTCCTCGGCCATGTCGAGATCGCGGATGGTCGATTCCGCGGCCGCGGTGTTGGTGATGGCCGACTTGAGGTTGGACTGCGCGTTGGCGATTCGGCTCTGGAGCGCGCCGAGGGTGCCGAGCGTGGTGTTGACCGTCCCGATCGCCGTATCCACCGCCGTGAGCGCGCTCTGCGCGTTGGCGAGGGAGGTGACGGAGCCGAGAGCAGAGGTGACCGCATCCAGGGCGAGCGAGGAGCCCGCGACCGTCAGCGCATCGTTGGTGGCATAGTCGCCGGACGCGCTGATGAGGAAGGTGCCCGACCCGCCGCCGATCGTGAGGTTCTGCGACGCCAGCGACGCGGAGGTGAAGTTCGACGCCGTGTCGACGGAGAAGCCCAGCGAGCTGAAGTTGAGGGTCTGCTGGCCGTTGGCGGCGACCGCCGCCTGACTCACCGTGGACGATCCATTGACCTGGGTGGCCGTGACCGTCGAGCCGGAGACCGCGAAGGTGACCGTGCTGGGCCCCGCGCCGTTCAGCTTGACCGACTGCACACCAGCGGTGACGACGGAGAGGGCCGTGCTCGCGGCATTGACCGTCGCGCCGAAGCTGCCGTTCAGGAGGCTCGTCTGGCCGAACTTGGTGGTGTTGACCGTACGGACGATTTCCGTCTTCAGCGCCTGGAACTCGGCGTCGACCCTGGCACGACCGGCCGTATCCACGCTGTCCGATGCGGCCTGCGCGGCGAGCTCCTTCATGCGCTCCAGCATTTTCTGAATGGAGCTGGTGGAGCCTTCGGCGATGTTGAGCATGCTGCTCGCCTGGTCGGCGTTGCGGCTCGCCTGCGACATCGCGCGGATGGTGCCGCGCAGCACGTTGGCGATGCCCAGGCCGGCGGCATCGTCCGAGGCCTTCGTGATGCGGTAGCCGCTCGACAGCTTGGCGATCGAGTTGGCCTGCTGCACCTCGATGGTGGACGCGTTGTTCTGCGCCTGCATTGCGCTGATGTTCGTGTTGATACGCATGGTTCCAGCTCCTTTGGAAGTGTGGAGGGAATCCGTTCCCTCGCTTGGGGCGGCAGTAGTGCCGCTCGAAGATCAGTATCGCCGGTGCACCAGAAAACTTTAGTGACTACGCGGCGGGCAGTGCGTCGGCCATCGGCGCCTCGCAGATTTCGGCCATCCACGTGAGGAAGGGACCGTCGGCCAGTGTGGGATAGACGATGAGGCCGCGCTCACCGAAGAACTCGTCGACGGCGCGCTTCACGCCGAACTCGCCGGCGGGCAGCATGCCATCGAGATAATCGTGCCCCGCGATGATCCCGCCGGGACGCACCTTGTCGTACCACGCCTCGAGATCCTCGAGTACGGAGGCGTAGTCATGGCGTGCGTCGATGTACACGAAGTCCAGCGAGTGGCGCGGAATGCGCTCGTTGGCCTCGAGCGACGTCATGCGCCAGATCGACGAGCGCGCGCCGAAGCGGCCGAGTCGCTGGCGCGTCTCGGCGAGATAGCGCTCGTGCTGCGACTGCTCCACGTTGGCGATGTCCACGTACTTGTCGGCCTCCTCCTCGAGCCATGGATCCACCGAGATGAGGTGCCGGCCACGCCAGCAGGAAAGCAGGAACTCGGAGTACTCGCCCTGCTTCACGCCGATCTCCACGCCACAGCCGTGCAGGCCGCGCTCATTGAGCATGACGGGGAGCTCGGTGCGGCTGGTCAGGAAGGCAAGCGTGCTGGCGTAGGTCTGGCGTGCGTCGGCGATGGTCGGCATGAGGTGTCAGATGAAGAGTGAGTCGAGCAGCGTCACGAGACGCTGCGTCTGCAGCTTCCAGGACCAGTCCTGCATCGCCGTGGCGCCGCGTGCTCCGAGGGCGCGCGCCATCGCGCTGTCGGTGTACACGCGCTCGAGGGCATCCACCATCTCGTCCACATCGGACTCGCCCCATCCGGCCACGCCGCGAAAGAGCTGCGTCGGCTGTGGCACCGCACGCTGCGCGCCGAGCGCCATGCAGCCATCGGTCGCGACGAGGTCGAGGTGCCCGCTGTTGGCGGAGACGATGGTGGGGATCCCCGCCGCCATGCACTCCATCGCGACGAGATTCGTCCCGCCCTCGCAGCGATTCGGAAAGAGCGCCACGTCGGCACCGGCGACGAGCGCCGGCATCTCGCTGTGGGCACGCACGCCGAGATCGCGCACGTCCGCTGCGGCAATGCCGTTGGCGGCGAGCCATGCGGTGATCCCGAGGCGTCCTTCGTCGACCCGTGGGATGCCGCGGACGTGGCCCGCCAGCTCCAGGTCGCAGATGGTCTGCGGCCAGTGATTGTGCCATGCGGTCATCAGCAGTGCGTCGGGGTGCCGCTCACGAAACCGGCGAAAGGCGGCCACGACGAGATCCTGGCCCTTGCGGTACTCGAGCTTGCCGCCCGTGAAGATGACGAAGCGCTGCGTCGTCACTCGACGCGGGCGCGGACGCCACTGCTCGAGATCCACGCCCTGAAGCGCAGTGACCACGTGGGTGATGCCGGCGGCCTCGAGCACGCTGGTGTTCCAGCTCGAGCCGGCGACGATCAAGTCGAACGCAGCGGCGCGGCGGCGCATCGGGTCGTCCACCGCCGTGTCCTCGAAGAAGACGGCACCCACGCGACGGCTGGCGTCCACGCGCGCGCCCACATCCGCACCGTGCAGTCCATTGCCGAGCGCCTGAAGCAACACGCCGTTCACGTCCAGGCGAGAGGACGCGTCGTCCCTGAGTGCCTCGTGAATGGTACGCATCGTCGCCATCGGCTCCCGCAGCGCTTCCCGCAGTGAGGGATCGAGTGTGCGCTCGTCCACTCCGCCAAGGAGAATCGGTGATGCACCGCCCGCCGCCTGCAGCTCCGCGGCGAGGTGCGCGCCGTACGTGCCCCAGCCGCTCGCGGCGCCCACGGGCCAGTCCAGTACCACCGCTTCCATGCGGCGGCGAGGAGTGGTCGCCTGCGCGGCAACCGTCACGGAGCGCGCCGTGTCGCTGCTGAGTGCCACGGCCACGGGTGCTCCGTCGAGGTCGATCACCTCCACGTCCTCGTCGCGCATCGCGAGCCCCACCACCGTGTAGCCAGCCGCGGTCAACCAGGCCACCCGCTCTCCGGACTCACGGTCCGACGTCGGCCAGACCACCGCGCCGATCGTGATCGGCGGCGAGGCGGCAAGCAGCGCGGAGACGGCGTCCGTCTGCACCCCCTCGCCGAGATGCAGCCAGACGCTGACCGGCGCCAGGGCACGGAGTACGTCGGGCGAGGGGACCAGAGGCATGTTGATGATCTGGCCGTGCAGCTGCGCGACCTCGGCCGCGGCGCCGATGCGGGCCTGCGTGCTCTCGTCGTCGGATACGCAGATCACGGCGACATCGCCGCGCCGGCGCGCCGCAACTCCGAGCGGCATACAGCCGAGACCGGGCGCGAGATCGAGGAGCAGAGCGCCGGAGGGCAGCGCCTCGGCGAGGAAGGCACGCGCCTCGCGCTCCCAACCCGCGCCAGTGAGCTCGGCCTCGAACTCGGCGAAATGGCGCGGGTCGGCGAGCGCGGCAAGCGACACACCCAGCGTGAAGAGTGCGTCGCCGTCCGCGTCGCGATCGGCCGACGACAGCGTGATGATTCCCGAAGCTGCCGGTGAGCCGGCGTCGGACGCCACCTCCGCATCGGTCGCGGGGTTCGCCTGCACTTCGGCTGCCGCCCGTGGCGTCGTGGTGCGCGTGAGTTCCGCCAGCGCGTCGGCCATGCGCTCGAACAGTTCCCCCCAGTCTCCTGCACTCGTCTGCCGGAAGAGGCGCGCGTTCGGATACCAGGCTGACCGTTCCTCGTCGTCGTGCCAGCGCCAGTCGGCCATCGACGCCAGCGCCACCCAGGTGGGTACGCCAAGCCCTCCGGCGAGATGCGCCATCGATGTGCAGACCGTGATCACGAGGTCCAGCTCATCGATCACCGCGGCCGTGTCGTTCAACTCGACCAGTGCTGGGCCAAGATCGATGACCTGCCCCGTGGCATGCTGGAGCTCCGCTTCGGGTCCGCCCTTCTGCAGGGAGTAGAACTCCACTCCCGGTACCTCCAGCAGTGGCGCGAGCGCGGCGAATGGAGAGGACCGGAGGGCGTTGCGCTGCTGCAGCACGTTCCCCGACCAGACGAGTCCGACGCGCAGCTTTCCCGTGCCACGGCGAAGCGTGGCGGTGGCGCGGCTCGCCGTCGCCCGCAGATACGGTATCGTCGTGGGAATCGTCGCCCTGGTGGTGTCGAGAATTCCCGGAATGCTCATCAGGTAGACGCGATAGTCGAATGCCGGCAGCGGCGCGCCGCGCACGATCACCCGATCGACGGAGCGCGCGTTCATCAGGATCTCCGCGAGGTGCGGGAGCGCCTCGACGATGACTCGGCGCGCGCCGCGCGCCTTCAGTTCCGCGGCGTAGCGGATGAACTGCAGCGAATCGCCGATTCCCTGTTCCGTATGGATGAGTATCGTGCGGTCATGGAGCGGCTCGCCGCGCCAGAGCGCACCCGGGATGTGCCGGAGATCGCACCCCATCACCTGTAGCTCGAGGCGCGCCTCGAACAGTGGCCACCCTGCGGCGAATTCCTCGTGCAGCAGGTGGATCAGGGCGCGATTGTAGGAGGAGTTGGGCTCATCGGGCTCGATGGCGAGCACGCGGTCGTAGAGCGCGACCGCCTCGTCCACGCGGCCAAGCTCCGCGAAGCAGTTGGCCAGGGCGTTGAGAGCCGCTGGCGAGTCGGGATTGGCGTCGACGGCGCGCGTCGCGATGGCGCGAGCCTGCTCGAGGTCGCCCTGCTCGAGGAACACGACGCTGTAGCTCCCGAGCACCACGGGATCGGTGGGGGCGAGCGCGAGCGCCATCTCGAACGTCTGGACGGCTTCGGGAAACCGGCGGAGCTCCTTGTAGACGTAGCCGAGGTTGCTGAGCGCGCCCGTGAAGCCGGGACTGAGCGCGATCGCCCGCTGGAAGGCGGCGACGGCTTCCTCGCGCCGCAGGAGTCCGCGAAGCACCACGCCCTGATTGTTCCAGCCGTCAGCGAAATCCGGAGCGATCTGTACGGCGCGCTCGTAGAGCGCGAGTGCCTGCTCGTAGCGGAGCGCGTGATTGTGCACGTTGCCGAGCGTGTTCAGCCAGTCCGGATGTCCGGGCTCGAGCGCGATGGCGCGCTCGAGAAACGGCGTCGCCTCCGCGGGGCGCCGCACGTTCACCAGATACAGCCCAAGATTGTAGTGCGGCGACGCGTACGCGGGATGCTGCGCACACACGGCGCGGAGCATCGACTCGGCGCGCTCCATGTCGCCGCGTCCGAGGAGGAGGGTGGCGAAGTTGTTCGCCGCCTCTCCGTGCGCTGGTGCGGCGTGGATCGCGCGCTCGTAGCTTTTCGCAGCGGCATCGAAATCGCCAGCGAGGTGCGACTTGAGCGCCGTCTGGAAGTGATGCTCGCCACGCTCAGGATTGGGCGCGCGTTCGGGAGGAGTCGCGATCGCAGTCATTCGGGTCGGCATGATTGAAGGAGCCACCCAGCAGTGGCATTGCGCATGCCGAGCGTAAGCTCAATGATTGCAGCGACTTATACGATGCGTGCCGTACGGCGTTCCTGCCGAGTCGGCAAGAATGTCCGGCGCTCGCGCGGCAAATCCTGCCAGGCGGTCGTCAGCCGGCGCGTGCAATGCGCAGCGGTTCGCGGGTCGTGTACGTGCCGTCGGGTACGACGGTCTGGATGCCGCGACGGTTCACGACGTCGAGCACGATCGGTCCCTGCAGGTTGGCGGTCGGCACGTCATCCCCGCTCTCGGGTAGCGTGACGATGGCGTACACATGCACCGCGGCCGCGTCGTCCGTTCGCAGCCGAACACAGTCGGCCGGCGTGACATCGAGGACAAAGCCCTCGAAGAAGCGAAAGGGATCGACCAGCAGGAACGCCAGCGAGCCCAGCTCCACCGACTGCAACCAGAAGAGACCGTCGCGCGCCGTGGGAAGCACGGCAAAGCGTGTCGCGTCGGGAAAGCCGAAGATGCCGCCGGTGAAGTCGTACACGTCGCGCGCACGTACGGCAATGTCCCCCATCACGCGCGAGGCCACTGGGATGTGCGTCGTATCGGTGGAAAATTCGAGGGCCGCAGCGATCATCGGAGGAAGTCGGCTAGGGAAACACTCAGGATCTTGGACGTGGCGAGCATCGCCGCCTGGTATGCGGTCTGTTTCGTCACCATCGCGGTCACCGCCGCTTCGATGTCGACATCCTGGATCGACGAGCGGTACGACGCGAGATCGAGCTTGAGAACGGCGAGGTGTTGCGCCGAGATCTGCAACGCGTTGCTGCGTGCGCCACTCTCGCCGACGAGCTGCTGCGTCCTGCTGAAGGCGCTGTCGATCGCTGGGAGGGCAGCCGAGGCGGCGCTCACGCTGCCGGATGCGAGACCGACCGTCATGGCCTTGAGCGACTGCAGGAGGCCGCTATCGAGGAAGGTCTGCTTGCCGTCGTGGTTCGTGACGATGGACTGGCCTGCTGTGATCTCGAGGGAACGGACGCCCGTGGGATTCGAATTGGTGAAGTCGAGCGTGGCCCCTGTTCCCGTGGTCGCGAAGGGGGGAACCATCGCATTGTCGCCGCCGAAGAGGTACTCTTCGCCGAACTTCGTGTTGCCGATCGTCACCGCCGCCTGGAAGATCTGCTCCATCTCCCTGGAGATGACGATTCGTCCGTTCGGCGAGACGGTGTCCGATGCCGCGGCGACGCCGAGCTCGCGGGCGCGTGTCATCAGATCGGTCAGTCGGTCGAGCGCGCTGCCTTCGGCGTCGCTCCGCGCCGAGGCATTGTCGATGTTCCGCTTGTACTGGTCGATCGCACGGAGGGCGCTCGAGGAGAGCATCACCTGACTGGCGCCGGTCGGATCATCGGACGATGTCTGGAGCTTCAGTCCGGAGGAAATCTGGCCCTGCGCCTTCTGCACCGCGTCCGAGTTGGTCTTGAGCCCGGCGAGCGAGTTGCGCAGCGCGATGTTGTTCGTGATTCTCATATGGCGTCACCTTGGCCGAGCCAGGCGGATCGTGGCCAGCGAGTAGCTGACCAAACGAGTCCACCATTCGTCCAAGAGTATCGGTCCTTCCCCGCCAGACTTTAGGCCACCACGGTTCGCGAGCCAGATGGCGACAATTCTCTACGTCGACGACGAGCCGGCGATCGGGCTCATCCTCGAGGATACGCTCGAGCGCGCGGGCCATACGGCCATCGGGGCGCACAGCGTGCCCCAGGCCCTGCAGGCGCTGACGCGGGGCGGTGTGGACCTCATCATCTCGGATTATCGGATGCCGGGCCTCACGGGCCTCGAGTTTCTTCAGCTCCTGCAGCAGGAGGGGTACGACGTTCCTCTCATCATGCTCACGGGGTATGCCACGATCGAGCATGCCGTGGCGAGCATCAAGGCGGGGGCGCTCGACTATATAACGAAGCCGGTCCGCCCTGAGCAGCTCGAGCTCGCCGTGAATCAGGCGCTGGAGTTCGTGCGGCTTCGGCGCGAGAACGAAGCACTGCGCCGCGAGGTGATGGAATTCCGCAACGAGCGGCAGATCATCGGCGACAGCCAGGTGATGCGTCGGCTGATGCAGACGGTGACCACGGCCGCGCCGACGCGTGCCACCGTGCTGCTGCAGGGGGAGTCGGGGACGGGGAAGGAGTTGTTCGCCCGCGCCATCCATGACTCGAGCGACCGGCGCGACAAGGCCTTCATCAAGCTGAACTGCGCGGCGCTGCCCGAAGGCCTCATCGAGTCCGCGCTGTTCGGCCACGAGAAGGGCGCGTTCACCGGCGCCATCAAGCGGGTGGAGGGTGCGTTCGAGCGCGCGCATCGCGGCACGCTGCTGCTGGACGAGATCAGCGAGATGCGCCTCGACCTGCAGGCCAAGCTCCTGCGCGTGCTGCAGGAACAGGAGTTCGAGCGGGTGGGCGGGTCGTCACCCATCAAGGTGGACGTCCGCATCATCGCGACGACGAACCGCGATCTCGCGGAGTTCGCGGCGCAGGGAAATTTTCGCCAGGATCTGTATTTCCGACTGAGCGTCATCCCCATCTCGATTCCGCCACTGCGGGACCGCCCGGAGGACATTCCGCTGCTGGCGTCGCGATTCGCGGTGCGCGTCGCCGCCGAGATGGGCAAGGACATCAAGGGAATGGAGCCGGCGACGATCGCCATGCTGCAGGCGTACAGCTGGCCGGGCAACGTGCGCGAGCTGCAGCATGCCGTGGAGCGAGCGATCATCCTTTCGCCGGACGACGTGCTTGCCCCCCATGCCTTCGACGGCCAGCGCTTCGGGCTGACACAGCGGTGGAGCGGGCCCGCGCCCGTTCGCTCGCTGCCCTCCATTGCGTCGTTCAGCGAGCACGCCAACGGCTCGGCGCCGACCATCCCTCCGGGCGCCGTCGTCCTCACCTCGCTCGACATCGGCGAGGCAGAGACCAGGCTCATCGCGCGCGCGCTGGAGGTGAGCCGCGGGAACCGAACCAAGGCCGCCGAGCTGCTCGGCATGAGTGTCCGCACCCTGAGGAACAAGCTCAACACGCCGAACGCGGCGAGCTAGCAGCTCACCCGGCCAACTAAAAGCGTGGGAAGCGGATCGAACGAAGTTTCCGAAAGGGGCCGGATCGAGTATCTCGATCTGGTCTTTTTCGTTCGATTCGCATCCGCGCCTCACGCTTTTTTTCATCTCTTTATATAGAAGGGGGCGCCTCGGCGCCCGAACGCGCCGGCGGATCATTCGACGGTTCACGCGCTCGGCAAAAGCTGCCTTGTTGTCACTTTTTGCCGCATTTTTTGCTCGAGGCTGCGCTGAGTCCAGCATGCAGCTCGTCCGCCGCAGGACGCTTCGTAAGTCGCTGTAATGCAATTGTTTAGAGGGCACGATACCGACCGCAACGCGATCGGATCGTGCCCTTTTTTTGCCGTTTCTCGCGTGGTCCGCGCCCTGCCCTTCCATTGGCCGTCAGCCAGCTTCACTCGGCAGCCTCCGCCTCCCTTCCCGCGGTCAGCATGCTCTCCGGAATCCTCGGTCGCGCCACCATGGCCGATCCGCTCAAGGACTCGCTCGACATCAGCACGCAGCGCACGAAGGCCATCGCCGACCGTGTCGCGCGCGCCACGCTCGGCGGCCAGAACGGCTTCGCGATGCCCGCGGCGTCCACGGACGCCGGCTTCGGCGAGGCCGAACGGATCGATCTGGAAACGGAGATGGTCAATCTCGCCGACGAGCAGCTCCACTTCGAAGCCACTGCCAAACTGCTCAACAAGGCGTACGAGCAGCTTCGCTTGAGCATCAGGGATCGGTGATCCGGATGACCACCATCGGCACCAACAACCCCGCGCTGCTGCCCACGCCCCGACCGCTTCCCGACGTCGCGCGCCCCATGTTCCGCTCGCTCTCCATCGCCTCCAGCGGCTTGAGCGCACAGCGTGCGCGCATGGAAGTGGCTGCCCAGAACATCGCCAACTCGGAGACGACTCGCACCCCCGAGGGCGGCGCGTATCGCCGCAAGATCGTGTCGCTGGAGGCGAATCTCGGCGCGCAGCAGCAACAGATGCTGGACATCTCTGCCCTGGGCGCGCTCGCCGGCGGCGGTGCCCCCCTCAGCATGCTGGGCTCCATTCCCGCGCCCATTGCCACGAACACCGCGTCAGCCGACTCCGGTGGCGTGACGATCGCCGGCGTCATCGAAGACAGCACGGAAGGCCCGCTGGTCTACGATCCCGGCCATCCCGACGCCGATGCGACCGGCTACGTGCGCATGCCGAACGTCCGAATCACCGACGAGATGATGGACCTCATGAACGCGCGGCGAGTGTACGACGCGAACGCAACGGTGTTTCAGTCCGCCAAGGCGATGCTGAAGCGCGCCATCGACATCTGACGGAATACGACAACATGAGCCTCAACGGAATCAGCACCGGGTATTCGCGTCCCATGACGCCGCAGCCGACCTCCACGTCGCCCCTGCGCGACCAGGGCGCGGCGCGTTCGCATGCTACGCCCGGTGTGGCGCGTCCCGCCGCTCCAGCGCCGGGTACACTACGCGCGCTGGCGCCGGCACCCGGCGCCGCGGGTGCGCTGCCGGTGGAGCCGCCCGTCGGCACCGACCCGGAGCTCTGGAGCGTGCTGTCGGCCGAGGAGCGCGGCTTCTTCGCCAGGGCCGGGGCGATGGGGCCGCTCACATACGGTCGCATCATGACTCAGGGCGCCAGCCAGCCGGCGATGCCGGCTTCGCGCGGCGGCCGTCTCGACATCCGCGCCTGACGATGAGCATGCCGATCAGCGGGCCAGGCGGGCGGGGACAGATCGGGCTCGACATCGCTGGCGAGCGGGGCGCACTCCGTCCAGCCGGCGGCGGTGGTGCCACGGGCGGCCCGTCCTTCGGCGACACGCTGAAGCAGGCGATCGGCGGCGTGCAGGCGTCGCAGGACAATGCCGCCGACTACGTGGGACGGTTCCTTCGCGGGGAGAACGTGGAGCTGCACCAGGTGATGGCGGCAACCGAGGAAGCGCAACTCTCGCTCGAGATGATGATCGAGCTCCGAAACAAGTTCACGGAAGCGTACCGCTCCGTGATCAACATGCAGGGCTGACCGCCGTCCTCCAGAAATGCCTCCCGCGATCCAGATCCTCCTCGACCGTCTTGGCGGTGGCCGCCGCGCCGCGATTCTCGCTGTGGGCCTCGCCACCGCGTTGCTCATCTTCGGCGTCTCGCGCTGGGCGAGCCAGCCCATCTGGGTGCCGGCGCTCAGCGGCGTGCCGCTCGAGAGCGTGAGCACCATGACCGACAAGCTCGACGGAGCGGGGGTCGTCTACAAGCTGGAGGCGGGCGGCTCCACGCTGCTCGTCGCGCAGCCCGACCTCGCCAAGGCCCGCGTCGCGCTCGCCAAGGGCGGCATGCCCGGCTCGGGCCGGCCTGGCCTGGAGCTGTTCGACCAGCCCTCGTGGGGGATGACCGACTTCACGCAGCGCATCAACTACCGTCGCGCCCTGGAGGGAGAGCTCGAGCGCACCGTGGGCAAGATGCGCGGCATCGAGGCGGCGCAGGTGCATCTCGTGATGCATGAGACGCAGGGATTCGGCGCGAGCGAGAAGCCCGCCGAAGCCAGCGTCGTACTGAAACTGAAGAGTGGCCAGCAGCCGGCGCCGGACGTCGTCAAGGGCATCTCGCATCTCGTCGCCAGCAGCGTGGAGGGACTGGTCTCCGCGCAGGTCACCATCGTCGACGACGGCGGACGGCTGCTGAGCGAGGGCGACGAGCCCACGTCGGCGGAGGGAGTGAGCAACAAGCAGCTCCAGCTGCAGCGCGACGTGGAGGACTATCTGCGCAACAAGGCGGAGAAGCTGCTCGCCCAGATGGTCGGGACGGGCAATGCCCGCGTGCAGGTCAATGCGGCCATCAACTTCGATCGCGTCGAGCGGCGCACCGAAGTGCTCGACCCGGAGAAACAGGTGGTGGCCAACGAGACGAAGAGCGAGATCGTTCCAGGCGCGCAGGGCGGAGCCGGCCAGACGAACTCGGGCACCACGTACGAGAACTCTCGCCTCACGGAGACATTTTCCGGCGCGATCGGCAATTTGAAGCGCGTCACCGTCGCCGTGCTCGTGGGCGAGCGCCGCGACTCCGTGGCCGGTGCCAAGGCCCCCACGTACACCAAGCGCTCGCCGCAGGAAGTCGCGCAGATCGAGTCGCTCGTCCGCAGCGCGGTCGGACTGGACAGTGCGCGCGGCGACATCGTCTCCGTCGTCAGCATGCCGTTCGACACCGGCGACCGCACCGTGGTCGACGCGCCCGAGCGCGACTTCGTGCAGGTAGTGCAGGATGTCCAGCGGCCGGCCATCGGCGTCGTGGGTCTGATCCTCGCATTCATCGTGGCGCTGCTCAGCCTCAAGGCGCTCCGTCGTCCCTCTACGATGGAGCTGCTGGCCTCCGGACCCGTGATGAGTCTGCCGCGCGCGGACTCCATGGGCGAGGCGTCGTACATGTCGATGCCCGCCGCCCCGGTCCCCGTGGCCAACGTGATGCGCGATCGCATCACCTCCACCGTGGAAGCGCAGCCGGAAGTGGCGGCGCGCCTCGTGCGCGCCTGGATCAAGGAGGGCTGATAAATGGCCCTCACCCTCGCACGGCCGCAGGATCTGGACGGACTCAACGGACCGCAGAAGGCGGCGATCCTCTGCATGGTGCTCGGCGCCGAGTCGGCCGCGAAGATCACGCAGAAGCTGTCGCCGGAGGATGTGGAGACGATCTCGTTCGAGATCGCCCGCATGGACCGCGTGAGCGGGCCTACCGCGGAAGCGGTACTCAACGAATGGCTCGAGATCATGGTCGCCGCCGACTCGCTCGCGAGCGGAGGCATCGACTACGCACGCGAGGTGCTGGAGAAGGCGTTCGGCATGGGCAAGGCGACGACGATGCTCAAGCGCATCCAGCTGCAGCTCGCCGACAACGCTGGCCTCCAGCGTCTGCGCAACGCCGATCCGCAGCAGCTCGGCAACATGATGCGCGGCGAGCATCCGCAGACGGTCGCGCTCATCCTGGCGCATCTCGAGCCGAGCCACACCGCCAACGTGCTCAAGGAGCTCGACCCCGCCCTCGGGAGCGAGGTCGTGTTCCGCATGGCGCGCATGGAGAAGGTGTCGCCGGATATGCTGCAGCTCATCGAGCGCTCCATTCTGGCGGAGACCGACCTGGCCCCGACACCGGGCATGAGCGCCTCGGGCGGACCGGCCGCCGTGGCTGCCGTGCTCAACCTGGTGGCGCCCTCGCTGGAGAAGGTCATTCTCGAGGGCGTGTCCCTCCGGGATGCCCTGCTCTCGGAGCAGATCAGGAATCTCATGTTCGTCTTCGAGGATCTCGTCAGCCTCGACGAGCGCTCCCTCACCCGCCTGCTTCGCGAGGTGGACTCCAAGGAGCTCGCGCTCGCGCTCAAGCAGGCGAGCAACGAGGTGCGCAACAAGCTCATGGGCGCCATGTCGCAGCGTGCGGTCGGGGCGCTCAAGGAAGAGATCGAGATGCTCGGTCCCTCCCGCAAGACCGAAGTGGAGAAGGCGCAGTCCGCCATCGTCGCCATCGTTCGCAAGCTCGAGGACTCCGGCGAGATCGTGCTGGCCGGGGGCGCCGATGATCTGGTCTAGCGCGATGTCCGCCACGGGCCGCTTCAGCGCGGACACGCCGTCCTCTCCATCGGCCTGGCCGTTGGAGGAGCTGCATGCCTTCGGTGGCGAGGTGTTTCATGCCTCCGTGTCGGACGCGGTGCAGTCCGAGGCGCATGTCGCCGCGGCGGCGGCAACGGAGATCGAGCATCTCGCCGCGGCGGCACGCGACGAGGGCTATCAGGCCGGGTTCGCGGCGGCGCACGCCGCGGCGCTCGAGCAGCTCTCCAGCGCATTGACCGCGCTCCAGGTCGCCGCCGCCAGCGTGGCTGCGTCCGAAGCGCGCTTCGTCGGCGCCCTCGAGGAGAATCTCGCCACGCTCGCCGTCAGCATCGCGCGACAGATCATCGCGCGCGAGGTGCGAACGAGCCCGGAGCTGATCGTGGATCTGGTGCGGCACGCCGTCACGGAGTTTCCGATCGATCAGTCGCTTCGCATCCGCATCAATCCGCTCGATCTCTCCATCCTCGCCTCTGCCCCGGACGGGGCGGCCGTGAGCATCGCCCCTGGCCGCGAGCTCGCGTGGGTCGCTGACGCGCGCATCTACCCCGGCGGCTGCGTCATCGAAGGGCGCGACCGCATCATCGACGGCCGCGTGGATACGGCGCTCGAGCGTGTGTACCATCGACTCATCGGGACCGCCGAATGACGATGCTCGAGACCTTCTCGACCCGCGCCGCCGATACGCCGCGCCTCGTCGCCTATGGCCGCATCACGCGTCTCGTTGGTCTCGTGGCCGAGGCATCGGGGATGGATGTGGGCATGGGAGAGCTCTGCCGCATCACGAGCATGAACGATCAGGCGTCCGTGCTGGCCGAGGTGGTGGGCTTTCATGAGCGCGGCGTGCAACTCATGCCGCTCGGCGACATGAGCGGCCTGCATCCCGGCAGCAGCGTGCAGCCGCTCGGCCGCACCTTCGGTGTGGATGTCGGTCCCGCCCTGCTCGGCCGCGTGCTCAACGGACTGGGCCATCCCATCGATGGCCTGGGCAAGGTGAGCTACGAGGCACGCGTGCCGCTCGCGGCCGAGCCGCCCAATCCGCTTGACCGTCGCATGATCGACGAGGTGCTGGAGACCGGGGTGCGCGCGATCGACGGCACGCTCACCATCGGCCGAGGCCAGCGCATCGGGATCTTCGCCGGCTCTGGCGTGGGCAAGAGCACCCTGCTTGGCATGGTGGCGCGCCAGGCGCGCGCCGACGTGAACGTGATCGCGCTGCTCGGCGAGCGCGGCCGCGAGGTGCGGGACTTCATCGAGCATTCGCTCGGCCCCGAGGGGCTGGCGCGTTCCGTCGTCGTCGTCGCCACGGGCGACCAGGCGGCACTCGTCCGCGCGCGCGGTGCGCTCGTGGCCACCG
This sequence comes from Gemmatimonadaceae bacterium, assembly GCA_046598315.1. Lineage (GTDB taxonomy): Bacteria > Gemmatimonadota > Gemmatimonadetes > Gemmatimonadales > Gemmatimonadaceae > AG11. The sequence continues at coordinate 17,922 of JBKJIY010000081.1, read as the reverse complement.
CGATCGCCGAGTATTTCCGCGACCAGGGCAAGCAGGTGTTGCTCATGGTGGACTCCGTCACGCGCGTCGCCATGGCCTGGCGCGAGATCGGGCTGGCCGTGGGCGAGCCGCCCACGACCAAGGGCTATCCCCCCTCGGTCTTCGCGGCGCTGCCCCGGCTGCTCGAGCGCGCCGGGAATGGCGCCGTTGGCGGCATCACCGGGATCTACACCGTGCTCGTGGACGGTGACGACTTCAACGAGCCTGTCGCCGACGCCGCCCGGTCGATCCTCGACGGCCACATCGTGCTCACCCGCAAGCTCGCCGCCGCGGGGCACTATCCGTCGATCGACGTGCTCGAGAGCAAGAGCCGCGTGCGCGACCAGATCATCGATTCGCCGCAGAAGAGCGCCGCCAATGCGCTGCTCCGCCTCGAGGCGGCCTACCGCGAGAAAGAGGATCTCATCATGGTCGGCGCCTATCAGAAGGGCAATGATCTGCAGGTGGATGCCGCCGTCGCCCTGCGCGACCGCGTGCTCGCTTTTCTGCAGCAGCAACCCGAAGAGAGCTCCACCGCGGCCGCCACGAAAGTGGCCCTGCTCGGCATCGGCTCGCAGATCGAACAGCTCACGCGGCGGTCCGCATGAGCCGCTTCAACTTCCGGCTGCAGCGCGTCCTGGAGCTCAAGGAAAAGAGCGAGCAGCGCGCGGCCTCCGTGCTCGCGAATGCGCAGGGCCGGGCCGACGAAGCACGAAGCGCGCTCGAGGCGCTCGCCGCCGTGCGCAGCGCCGGCACGGTTCGACTCGCCGCAGCACATGGCGAGAGCGCCACGGTGGGACAGCTCCAGAACTTCAACTTCGTGCTGGAGCAGCTCGATCGTCACGTCTCGCAGGCGGCGGATGCGGCGAGCAGCGCTGACTCCGGCGTGGCGGATGCGCAGGCCCAGCTTACCGCGGCCCATCAGGCGCGCCGCGTGCTCGATCGTCTCCGCGAACGCAAGAAGGACGAATGGCAGACCGCCGAAACGCAGTCGGATCTGCACAGCATGGACAGTCTCGCGCTCACCCGCTTTTCCCGACAGAACTCGCAACTTGCCGACGACGCATGAAAGCTCTCATTCTCCCATTCGCTCTGGCTCTCGTGGTGAGCGTCAGCGCCGCGTCGATGACGAGCGTCATGAAGGCCCGCGCGGCCGTCCCGGCACACGTGAAGTCGGGCGACTCGACCAAGGCGAAAACGGCGGCGCATGATACCACCGCCCTCAAGATCATCGATGCCACGGGTTCCGTCGACGCGGCGCCCATTGCGTCCGATTCCGCTCCGGCGGCGCACGTTGCTGCCGCTGATCCGGCACACGGACCGGCTGTGGCCGTCGCACAACAGGGTAGCCCTGCCGGCGCTGCGACGGCGTCCGCGCGTGGCGGTCGGACCGCGGCGGCGACGGCGCCCATCACCTCAGTCGGGACTGCTCCCGCGCCTGCCCCCGCTCCAGGCGCCGGTCCGTCGGCCATCCGGCCGCTGCTCCCCGCTCCGGGCGAGAAGCGCGTGTCCCGCGTGTTCGCCTCGATGACGCCGCGCGATGCGGCGAAGGTGCTCGAGCAGATGAGCGATCCCGATGTCTCCATCATTCTCGGCAACCTGGCCGAGAAGCAGGCCGCGGCCATCCTCGCGCAGCTGCCTGCCCCTCGCGTCGCCGCGCTCAGTCGCGTGGCACTCCGTCCAACCCCTGGAGCCAAGTGAGCCTTTCCTCCATCTCCGGCAGTCCGCCACTGGTGGACCGCTCGGGCAGCCCGCGTGACGGCGGCGCGGTGGGCAATCCGAATTCTCGTGACGCGGTGCCCGATGATTTTGCCTCGATGCTCGCGGGTGTCGCCGCGCCCGCACTCCTGATGCAACGCGAGCCGGAGACGGACGCTCTCGCGCTGGTGGAGGAGTCGACCACGATCGCCGTGGAGAGTACCGAAGACGGGGCGGCACGCGACGAGAAGACGATCGGCGACAGTCCCGTGGTCACCGACGCCATGATGGCACTGCTGGGCAGCGCCGCCGCCACGCTCGATCCGGCGCTTCGCGCCAAGCTTGCGGTCATCGCGCAGCGCATGAAGGATGAGTTCGGCCGCGAGGTGCGCGTGGTGGAGGGGTTCCGCACGCAGCAACGGCAGGAGAAGCTGTTCGCGCAGGGACGCACGGCCGACGGACCAATCGTCACGTGGACGCGCAACTCGCAGCACACGCAGGGCCGCGCCGCCGATCTCGTGATCGACGGTGGTTGGGACGACGCCGCCGGGTTCGCGCTGCTGCGCACGGTCGCCGAGCAGGAAGGGCTGCATACGCTGGGCGCCAGGGATCCGGGACACGTGGAGCTGCGCGGCCGGTCCGCCGCCGGGTTCGATGCCACCGCCGCTTTCGGTGCGACCGCGGCGACCATGACGCCGGTGTCCCGCCAGCAGGTCGTGGCGGCGGTGTCGCCGATGGCACGGGTTGCAAGTCCGGCGAGCGTGGCTGGGATCGCGCGAGTGGCCGATGTCGCCGGCGTGGCGAGCGTGGCCGGCGTGGCCCGCGTGAGCAGAGCCCCAGCCGGCCGGTTCATCGCCGACGCGGTGGTACCGCCGGCCGGCGCGGCTCACGCGGCGGGGTCCGTCGTCGGATCCATCGTCCCGAACGGCAAGCGCAATGGTGCGGGCGAGAGCGCCAGCGAGCAGCCGCGCGAGAGTGGGCTCGCATCGGCGTTCGAACAGCGGGGTATGCCGCACCTCGCAGCCGCCGGGTACGGCGCGATATCGTCGCTCACGTCGAGCCCGGCGCACGGCGGCAGTGGGCTCGGTGACGTTGCCTCGTCGGGGTTCTCCACCGCTTCACGCGTGGACCGGCTGATGGATGCGCAGGATGCGCCGGGTCCACGCTCGCTCTCCCGCCTGACGCTCTCGCTCGATGACGGCGAGACGGTGCGCATCGACATGCGCGGCAATTCCGTGGGTGCATCGTTCGACATGCGCGATTCGTCCGGCGCCGAGCGCATCGCATCGCGGCTTGGTGAGCTGACGCGGGCGCTGGAATCGCGCGGCCTCGAAGCGGACGCGTTCCAGGTGCGGTCGCCGGTGGCGACGCGAGACGCGGATGCCAGCCGTGCGGCGGGTCTCGCCGCCACCGCGCTCCGTGATGTCGCCGGCTCCTCGGCTGCACGTCACGAGGGCCGTTCCGAGATGAACGGCGACGCGCACCAGCGCTTCGCGCAGCAGGACGAACAGCACGAGCGTGCGCGGCAGCGTCAGGAAGAGCAGCGGCGCGGCCATTCGATCTTCTCCCTGCGCAACGAGGACAAATGACCGTCTCCAGCCCGTCAGTGGCCGGCCCCTCCGGCACGACGACCGCGCCGGCCACGCCGGTGAATCCCAAGGGGGCGATGGGCAAGAACGAGTTCCTCAAGCTTCTCGTCGCCCAGCTCAAGCATCAGGATCCACTCGCGCCATCGGACGGCAGCCAGATGGCGGCGCAGCTCGCACAGTTCTCCAGTCTGGAGCAGCTGCAGAACATCAACGGGACGCTCGCCACGCAGTCCTCGGCGCAGAGCTCCGTGATGGCGGCCATGCAGGCGAGTGCGGCCATGAGCACCCTTGGCAAGACGGTCATCGCGGTGGGTGACCAGTTCAACGTGCCCCAGGGATCCGACCCTCGGGGCATCACCGTCTCCACGGTGGTCGGTGGATTCGGCGGCACCGGCACGCTCGAAATACGCGATGCCGCGGGAACGGTGATCGGCACGCGCGACCTGGGCGCCGTGAAAGGCGGCGCGCAGGAGTTTGTGCTCGGCTCCGCCGCCGCCGGCCTTCCCGTGGGAGACTATCACTACGCCATCACGGTGAAGGATGCCGCCGGCAAGGCGGTGCCTGTCTCCACGTTCACGTCGGTCAAGGTGGACCGGGTGCAGTCCACCGCCAGCGGCCCCGTGCTCACCGGCGGCGGCATCTCCATTCCGTTCGGCCAGGTCACCGAAGTCAGAAACTGATCGTTCCGCCGGCGCCGTCGGCGCCGCGCTTCCTTTTCGCGTCGTTTCCCTCTCCACTCTGGAGCTCATACCATGCTTCGCTCCCTGTTCTCCGGCGTCTCCGGCCTGCGCAACCATCAGGTCCGCATGGACGTCATCGGCAACAACGTCTCCAACGTGAACACCGTGGCGTTCAAGTCCGGCCGCGTGACCTTCAAGGAAGGCTTCGCGCAGCTCGTCGCCGGCGCCAGCCGCCCGCCAGGAGACCACGGCGGCATCAACCCCATCCAGGTGGGGCTGGGCACGCAGATCGGATCCATCGACACCCTGTTCAGTCAGGGCAACATCGAGACGACGGGCATCGGCACCGACCTCGCGCTGCAGGGCGAATCGTTCTTCGTCGTCGCCAAGGCGGGCCAGCACTACTACACGCGATCGGGAAACTTCCAGGTCGACGCCGACGGACGCCTCGTCTCGCCGACCAACGGCTTCGTGGTGCAGGGCAAGCTCGCCGTGAACGGCGTGTTCCAGGATGGCACGCAGGACATCAAGCTCCCGTTCGGCCAGAAGACGGCGGCCAAGCCCACCGACAACATCACGCTCGCCGGGAATCTCGATGCGTCCGCATCGACCTTCGTGAAGGGGCCGCTGGATGCCGCCATCGATCCCCTCAGCGCGACCCAGCGCGCGATTCCCGCCAACGCCAAGTCGTTCAAGGACGTCTCCATCACCGTCTACGACACGCTCGGTGACAAGAAGGAGCTCAAGCTCGTGCTGTGGAAGACCGCGCCGGGCGAGTGGGACTGGAAGGTCAATCCGGCCGGTCTGGATACCGCGACGGATCTCTCCGCCGCCACCGGCACCTTCTCCTTCCTCGCCGATGGGACGCTCGACGTGAGCAGCTTCACCCCGCCCGTGATCACGTACACGCCCAACAGCGGCGCCACACCGATGACCATCACGATCGATCCGCGCGGCGGCATCCTCGGCGGCACCAACGGGCTGACCGAGTTCGCCGGCACGAGCAACACGGTCTTGCGCGATCAGAACGGGTACGGCTCGGGCACGCTGCAGAACTTCACGATCGACCGCACGGGGCTCATCTCCGGGGCGTTCTCCAACGGCACCAACCTGTCCCTCGGCCAGATCGCGCTGGCCGACTTCAACAACCCGGGCGGTCTGATCCGCTCCGGCGACAACATGTACACCGTGTCGGGCAACTCCGGCAACGCGGTGCTCGGCTACGCGCTCGAAGGAGCCCAGGCCGAGATCACGAGCGGTGCGCTCGAGATGTCGAATGTGGATCTGGCGCAGGAGTTCACGAGCATGATCATCGCGCAGCGAGGTTTTCAGGCGAACGGCCGCGTCATCACGACGAGCGATCAGATGCTCGAAGAGCTGGTGCAGTTGAAGCGGTAGGTCTTGGCAGGTCCGCAGGACGGGCTGGGCTCCAGGCGGCACTGGGGTCCAGCTTTTTTTCAGGTCGCGGCTGGTTCCGACAACGAGCGGGAGGAACGGATTACCTGGATTGGCCGGAAGCAGCGGGATCGCGAATCTCCGGCTGTTTTTCGTCAATCCTGGCAATCCGCTCCTCCCGCTCTGTCTGTCGCTTATCCCGGGAGTCCGAGCACTCGGGAAAAACACGCCGAGTGTCGCTCGGCACTTCCTGCCGAGCGGACGCGAAAAGTACATGTGCTCGAAACTTGGAGCGCGATGGCAGGCAACCCATAACACGTTATGAAACAACGTGTTGCATCGGTTCATCGCCGCTCGGTCAGGCTGGCCTGCGCCCTGCCTTTTCAGGTGGCGCGAGGCGAGAGCATCCGCGTCGTCCCTCCTGCCTGCCCTGACGTTCCTCAGACCCGCCCTCCCGGTCCGAGCATGGAATCCGCCGCCCCAGAAGTACCTCTCGAAATCGATGCGTCCGCCGAGCCGGCGTCCAGGAAGAAGCTTCCCAAGATCCTGGCGATCGTGGCCGGGCTCGCGGCCGGCGCGGCCATCGGCCTGTTTGTGGCCGGCCCCGCTGCGGCAAAGAAGTTCGTCCCCGCCGGCAAGGCTGGAGCGCCCGCTCACGCGGCGGTGAAGGAGCCGGTCGTCGCCGCGCCGCGGATCCTGCACGTCGTCGACAACCTCGTGCTGAACCCCGCCAACAGCGGCGGCACGCGCTTCCTCATGGTCACCGCGACGTTCGAGGTCAAGGACACCGTTGCCGCTGGCCTGCTCAAGGAGCGCGACGCGGAAGTGCGCGACGGACTGCTCGCCCTGTTCGGCCGCAAGACGGTGGAGCAACTCACCGACATCTCGCTGCGGGAGAATGTGAAGACGGAAGCCATGGCCGCGGTCGCCCCACTCTTCGCGCCCGGCACCGTCAAGAAGGTGTTCTTCCCGCAGTTCGTCATTCAATAAGGCGCCCACGATGGCTCACCGCTCGTCCGAGACGCTCGCGCAGAACGACATCGATCGGCTGCTGGGCGGCGCGCGCCCCTCGGTGCCGGTGCTGCGCACCGCGCCGATCGACCTCCAGGTCTACGATTTCCGTCGGCCGCATCGCGTCTCCAAGGAGCGACTGCGCACCCTGGAGGCGATGTACGAGCGACTCGTGAAGTCGCTCGAGGGATGGCTCATGGCGCGCGTCCGCGGCCAGATCGAGCTGCGCCTCCAGAGCGTGGAGCAGATCTCGTTCGGCGAGTACACGCTCTTCCTCAATTCGCCCTGCTGCTCCTATCTCGTCGCCATCAAGGATGCCGGCGGCCAGCAGGGCGTGATCGACTTCGGGACCGAGCTCGCCTACTTCCTCGTCGATCGTCTCTTCGGCGGCGGCGGCGAGCCCACGATCCTCGAGCGCGCCATGACCCCGATCGAGCGCATGGCGCTCCGCGTCGTCGCCGACCGCGTGATGTCGTCGGTCCAGGAGATCTGGGCCGAGCAGGTCCCGATCGAGATGGGACTGAGCGGCTTCGAGTCGATCCCGGAGATCCTTCAGGCCGTCGGGCGCGAGGATCCGGTGCTCGTCGTCAACCTCGCCGCCACGTTCGCCGGCAAGCAGAGCACCCTGTCCATCTGCCTCCCGCTCGGTGTGCTGGAAAAGTTCTTCGTCGTCGCCGGCAACCTGCGCAAGGTGAACGTGACCTCCATCGGCAGCGAGCGGGAGATCACGGCGAACCGGGAAAGCACGGAGCAGCAGCTGCGCGCCACGCGAGTGCCGGTGCGGGCGCGGCTCCCCGAGTTTCGTCTCTCGATGCGCGATGTCGCCACGCTGCAGGCCGGTAGCGTGCTCGCGACGGGCATTCCCACCGACGCGCCAATCCAGGCGGTCGTCGGCAGCACCCCGCGGTTCCGCTGTGCAGCGGGCCGCGTCGGACGCAAGCTCGCCATCCGCGTCCTCGATTCACTCACCGACGCGTCTCCGCTGGGGACGCCCACGACCCATAACGGACAATGAACCAGGCAGAGCTGGACGCGCTCATGGACAGCGCGAAGGCGGGCACGCCCACGGCTCCCACGGGCGGCGACGAGCAGGACGACTCGATCAGCGCGCCGGCATTCGCCGAACTGGGCGTTGGGTCGTCCAACAACAGCGAGGTGCCGCTCTCGATGCTCCTCGATCTCACCCTGCCGGTCTCGATCGAGCTGGGACGCACGAGCATGACCGTGCAGGAGATCCTCCGCCTCGGGCGCGGCTCGGTGATCCAGCTCGAGCGTCTGGCGGGCGAACCCATCGACATCTACGTCGGCGACCGCCGCTTTGCCGAAGGCGAGGTCGTGGTGCTGGGTGAGCATTTCGGCGTGCGCATCACGCGCATCGTCTCGTCCGCTCCGCTCTCGGCACAGTCGGCGGCGTGACCATCGGGGCGTACGCGGGCGTCGCGCTCGCACTCGGACTCGTCCTCGTCCTTCTCGGCCTGTCGCTGAAGCTGTTGCAGCGACTCGCCCCGGGAAAGGCACGCGGCCGCGTACGCCTTCAGATGGAAGTGGTGCAGCGTCTGTCGATCGGACCCAGGCAGGGCATCGCCGTGGTGCGCATCGGCGACCGGTTCGTCGCAGTGTCGATGGGCGACGGCGGCGTGCGGCGCCTCTATGAGCTCACGGAAGAGGAGTCGTTCGTCGTGTCGGCCGCGCTCGAGCAGGCACCCGTGCCGCCGCATCGGGCCGCGGCCGCGATGATGCCGCGCGACTTCGGCTCGGCGTTCAAGGGAGCGCTGCGCACGGCCGGACTCGGCGCCGCGCTCATGCTGATGCTCGCCGGCGCGGCGGGCGCGCAGGGCAGCAGCGTGGCCAACGCGGTGAACGCGCTCGCCAACGCCGCGGCCGCGGGCAACGAGCCGCGCACGCTGGGTACGGCGGGCAGCGCCGCGAGCACGGCGCGCGCGGCGTCACCGTTCTCGCTGCAACGTGGCGGCACTGCGGGCGGTGCGGGGGGACTCACGCCATCCGCCGCGCTGGAGCTGGTGCAGCGCGCCTCGGCCGCCGCCGGAGCGGGAGCGGTCGCCGCGCCCATCGGCGCGGCAGCGCAGGCGGCCGTTCGCGGCGCGCCGCGCGCCGCCACGCCGTCATCCACGGCGAAGTCCGCCGCTGTCGCCCCCGTCGCCACGGCGGGTGCGGACCTCGGCGTGGCCAGGCTCGCGCCGCAGATGGACGTGCGCATCGGCGGTGGCGAGAGCGGCGGGCTGCGTCTCAGCGGCACGGTCGGCATCGTCGTCATGATGGGACTGCTGACGCTCCTGCCGACGCTGATCCTCATGATGACGAGCTTCACGCGCATCCTCATCGTCCTGCACTTTCTGCGGCAGGCACTCGGGACGCAGAACGCGCCGCCCGCGCAGCTCGTGGCCGCGATGGCGCTGCTCCTCACCTGCTTCGTGATGGCGCCCACGCTCACCGCCGTGAACCGCGATGCCCTGCAGCCGTGGATGAACGGACAGATCGAGCAGGGCGAGATGCTCGATCGCGGCGCCAAGCCGTTCAAGGCCTTCATGCTGCGCCAGACGCGCGATCACGACCTGCAGGTGTTCGTGGATCTCGGCCGCGGGCCCAAGCCGGCCACCGCCGCCGACGTGCCGCTCATCACGCTCATGTCCGCCTTCGTGACGAGCGAGCTGCGCACCGCCTTCCAGATCGGCTTCGCCCTGTTCCTGCCCTTCATCATCATCGACATCGTCGTGTCGTCGGTCCTGATGAGCATGGGCATGATGATGCTGCCACCCGCGATGATCTCTCTGCCGTTCAAGCTGCTCCTCTTCGTCCTCGTGGACGGCTGGGCACTGATCGTCCAGAGTCTCGTCGCCAGCTTCCGCTGACCGGCGATGAATCACCAGCTCGTCGTCGACCTGGCACGCAGCGCGATCTCCACCGCGCTTCTCATCTCCGCGCCCATGCTCGGCGTCGCCCTCGTCGTGGGACTCGTGATCAGCGTGATCCAGGCGGTGACGCAGATCCAGGAGCAGACACTGGCGTTCGTCCCCAAGCTCATCGCCGTGACCGCCGTGTTCCTCGTGGCGCTGCCGTGGATCATGCAGACGCTGGTGAAGTACACGACGGAGCTGTTCCGCAGCATTCCCTCCCTCGCCTCGTGATGTCCCCCGCCGAGGTGTCCACGCCCTTCGACCCCTTCGCGCCCGGCGCGGGCCCGATGCTGGCGCTGCTCGGCCTGCGCATCGCCGGCCTCGTGCTGATCGCCCCGGTCTTCTCGGCCAAGCCGCTGCCGCCCATGCTCAAGGCGGGACTGGTCGTGCTGCTCACCGTGCTGCTTCAACCGGCGGCGCGCGCATCAGCGCATCCGGGCGCGGTGCTCGATCTCGGCACCGCGTTCGGCGAGACGATGATCGGCTTCGCCATCGGTCTCGGCGCCGCGCTCTTCGTGGGGGCGGCCGAGGCGGCCGGTGAGATGATGGCCATCCAGATCGGGCTCTCCGGCGCCTCGGTCATGGATCCGATGACGCAGCAGCAGGGGCCCGCGCTCGGCCAGTTCATGTCGTTCTTCGCCATCACGCTGCTGCTGTCGCTCAACGGCCACCTCGTGATGATCGACGCCATCGCCGCGAGCACGCGCGTCATGCCGCTCGGCGCGCCCCTCGATCTGCCGGGCGGAGCGCGCGCCATGGTCGCCAGCGGCGCGCAGCTGTTCGCGCTCGGCCTCCGATTCGCCGCCCCGGTCATCGCCATCGTGCTCATCGCCAACGCGGCGCTCGCCGTGCTCGGCCGCGCCGCACCGCAGCTCAACATCCTCTCCGTCGCCTTTCCCATCCAGATCGGCGTCGGCCTCGTCGCCCTCGCCGCAACGATCCCCGTGATCGCGATGTTCTTCAACGGATTCACCGGCGAGTACCGCTCGGTGATCACGCATTCGCTCGGCGCCCTCTCGGGCTTCCGCGCCACCGGAGCGCCATGAGCGACGAATCGGACGCCGACAAGACAGAAGACCCGACACAGCAGAAGCGGGACTCGGCGCGTGACGAAGGACGCGTGCCGCGCAGCCAGGAGCTCACCGTCGCCGGACTGCTCCTGGGCAGCGCCGTGGTGCTCAACACGGCGGGCAGCACGCTGGCGTCGCAAGTGTTCCAGACGTCGGGCGACATGCTCGCCAACGTCGGCACCGTGCAGCTCGACGCCGGCTCCGCGGCCGTGATGCTGCGCGAGCTCGGATGGCGCATCGTCGCCGCGCTCGGCGCGTTTCTCCTCGCCATGGGAGGCGTCGCGTTCGTGCTCTCCGCCGCGCAGGCGCGAGGCGTGATGTCGCTCAAGCCCATCACGCCCGACTTCGGCAAGCTCAATCCGTTGGCCAACGGCAAGCGCATGATCGGGTCGCATGCGGCGATGGAGCTGGCGAAGTCGCTCGGCAAGCTCGGCATCGTGGGCGGCGTGATCTACACCGCGCTGCGCGAGGCCATGCCCGACGCACTCCGCCTGGCGCAGGAGCCCGCGCTCGCCCTGCTCCCGATGGTGCGGCAGTACAGCATCCACCTGCTCATGACCGCCGGCCTCGCTTACCTCACCCTCGCCGGTGCCGACTACCTGTGGCAGTGGTGGTCGTTCCAGAAGGAATTGAAGATGAGCAAGCAGGAGGTCAAGCAGGAGGCCAAGCAGCAGGAGGGCGATCCGCAGATGAAGCAGCGCCGCCGTCAGGTGGCCCGCTCGTACGCGCGCAAGCAGATGATGCAGGACGTGCCGAAGGCCGATGTCATCGTCGTGAACCCCACGCACATCGCCATCGCGCTTCGCTACGACCCGTCGATTGCCCCGGCTCCCATGGTCCTCGCCATCGGCCAGCGCCTCGTGGCCGAACGCATCAAGGCCATCGCGCTGGAGCACGGCGTGCCGATCGTGCAGAACAAGCCCGTCGCCCGCGCGCTCGTGAAGACGGCCAAGGTCGGCACGATGATCCCCGTGGACTTCTATCTGGCCGTCGCCGAGATCCTCGCGTACGTGATGAAGACCAGGGGCACGCGTGGCAACTGGGCCGGGAGCGCCAGCGCATGAGCAACTCCGGCGCACCCGTCACGCGCAAGGGCGCCGAGCTCGCGCTCGGCATCGGCGTCGTCAGCATCATCGCGCTGCTCATGGTGCCCCTGCCCGGCGTCATCCTCGATCTCCTCATCGCCGCCAGCATCGGCAGCTCGCTCGTCGTGCTGCTCGTCGCGCTCAATACCACCGATCCGCTGGAGTTCAGCTCGTTTCCACAGGTGCTCCTCATCCTCACGCTGTTCCGCCTGGCGCTCAACGTGAGCTCCACGCGGCTGATCCTCACGGAAGGACACGCCGGGGCGATCATCCAGGCGTTCGGCGAGTTCGTCATCGGCGGCAACTACGCCGTCGGACTGGTGCTCTTCCTCATCCTCATCGGCATCAACTTCATCGTCGTCACCAAGGGCGCCGGACGCGTGGCCGAAGTGGCGGCCCGCTTCACCCTCGACGCCATGCCCGGCAAGCAGATGGCGATCGACGCTGATCTCTCCGCCGGTCTCATCGACGAGAAGCAGGCCCGCAAGCGCCGCGAGGAGGTGGCCAGCGCCGCCGACTTCTACGGCGCCATGGATGGCTCGTCCAAGTTCGTGAAGGGCGACGCCGTCGCCGGCCTGCTCATCACCTTCATCAATGTGGTCGGCGGCTTCTTCATCGGGGTCGTGCAGAAGGGCATGCCGCTCGGCCAGGCGCTGTCGCACTACACAGTCCTCACCGTCGGCGAGGGCCTCGTCGCGCAGATCCCGGCGCTGATCATCTCCACCGCCGCCGGCATCGTCGTCACCCACGCGGCCGGCGGCGGCAAGATGGGCACCATGGTGGCCGTGCAGCTCGGCAACCATCCGCGCGCCATGTACATGGCGGGGGGCGTGCTGTGCTTCTTCGCCCTCATCCCCGGCCTGCCCAAGGTCCCCTTCCTCGTGCTCGGCGGCGGCCTCATCGCCCTCGGCCGCACCGCCGACCAGGGAGAGAAGAACCGCGTCACGGCCGCGCAGGAGCTGATCGACGCCGAGCCGATCGCGCCGCAGACGCTCGATCCCATGACCGATCTGCTCCAGATCGACCCGATCGAGCTTGAGGTGGGCTACGCGCTCATTCCGCTCGTGGACGAGAAGCAGGGGGGCGACCTGCTGGAGCGCATCACGCTGCTTCGCAAGCAGGCGGCGCTCGAGCTGGGCATCCTCGTGCCTCCCATCCGCATCCGCGACGACATCCGTCTGCCTGCCAACGAATACATCATCAAGCTGCGCGGCTCCGAGATCGCGCGGTCCGAGGTGATGCCGCGCTTCCTCATGGCGCTCGACACCGGCCGCGTGATCGCCCCCGTGGAGGGGATGGACTCCATCGACCCGAGCTTCGGCATGCCCGCCAAGTGGATTGCCGCAGGCCGCCGAGTGGAGGCCGAATCGTTCGGCTACGTGGTGGTGGAGCCCACCACCGTCATCGCCACGCATCTCATGGAGAAGCTCAAGACGAGCGCGTCCGAGCTGCTCGGCCGCCAGGACGTGCAGGAGATGATCGACACGCTCAAGAAGACGCATCCCGCGCTCGTGGACGACGTGATCCCCAGCAAGCTCTCGCTCGGCACGCTGCATCGCGTCCTGCAGCGCCTGCTCAAGGAGCGCGTGCCCATCCGCGATCTCGTCAGCATCCTCGAGGCGCTCGCCGACGCCGCCGACCAGACGAAGGATCCCGAGCTGCTCACGGAACACGTGCGCCGCGCGCTCACGAACGTCATCGCTCGCCTGTACATGGACGAGGGCGGCGCGGTACGCGGCATCACCCTCGGACCGCGGCTCGAGGCATCGCTCATGGGACTGTTCAGCCCGCGCGCCAACCAGCAGGCCGTCCAGCTCCTCACCCCCGACGCGCTGGCGACCCTGCTGCGCGATCTCAATGCGCTCTCCAGCATCAACGCGAGCGAGGGGCGCGTCGTCCCGCTGCTCACGCCGCCCAACTTGCGGGTCGGCGTGCGCCGTCTCGTGGAGCCGGTCATGCCGGGCCTGCCGATCGTGTCGCTGGCCGAGCTGCCCCCGTACGTGAAGCTGAGCTCTCTCGCCACCTGGGAGCTCGGCAATGCCGCCTGATCGGTCGCCCGCGGGGCACATTCCGCCCGCCGTCGTGCCACCGCGTATTGCTCTCGTGGCCAGCGGCAAGGGCGGCGTTGGCACGTCGGTCACGGCGTCGCTGCTCGCCCTCGGCTGTGCCGCGGCCGGCGCCCGCGTGCTCCTCGTCGACGGGCACGAAGGGCACGGTGCGCTGCATCTGCTCTTCGCGGTGCGACCCGAACGCTCCCTCGACGCGCTCCGCGATGCCGCCGTGCCCCTCGCCGACGTGCTGATGGAGCTGGGCGGCCGGTTCACGCTCGTGGCGAGCAAGCCGGCGAGCGACGAGCAGCTCCTCCTCACTCCCGAGGACCGCCGTACGCCGTTCGAACGTCTCCTTCCGCTATCGAGCGAGTACGACTGCGTGATCGTCGACGGCGGCTCGCATCTCGAGACGCTGCTCGCCATCGCATCATGCGGCGTGGGACAGGCCATCGTGGTCACCGACGCGGAGCGCATCGCCCTCGCCGCCAACTTTGCGCTGCTGAAAGTGTTCGCCCAGCGCGCACCGGCCGTGCGGACGAGCGTGCTCGTCAACCGCCACGACGAGTCGGTCGCGATACGAGCGGGCGCCCAGCTCGCCGATGCCTGCTCGCGCTTCATCGACCGTGACGTCGCGCTCGCCGGCGCCGTTCCCGACGACGTGTGTCTGCGAGCAGCGCTCGGCGCCGGCATGCCCGTGGGCGATGCCGCCGATGGCTCACCGGCCGCGCGTGTCATGCAAGCCATGGCGTTGCGCGTCTTTCCCTTCCTCGATGGCGCGCGTGCCGACGCACGCGCGGCTTCTCCCTCCCTCCGACGTCGGAGCTGACCATGGACACCCGTACGCTGTGGGCGAATTTCGCCAGCGGTGACACTGCGGCGCGCGATGCGCTGCTCACCGAGCATCTGAGTCTCGTGCACCATGTCGCGCGGCAGCTCTCCCGCAGCCTCGCCGCCGACGCCGACGTGGACGAGCTGGTGAGCGCCGGCACGCTCGGCCTCATGAACGCGCTCGAATCGTTCGATGTCTCGCGGGGGCTCGCTTTCAGCACCTTCGCCGTGCCGCGGATTCGCGGATCCATCCTGGACGAGCTGCGCCGGCAGGACCACGTGCCCCGCTCCATCCGCCGCAAGACGCGCGACATCTCGCACGCGCGCGAAAGTCTCATGCGCCAGCTCGGCCGCAAGCCCGAGGACAAGGAGCTGGCCGACGCGTTGAGCGTCGATGTGGACACGCTCTGGCGCTGGCAGGCGGAGGTGGAAGGGGCGGTCCACATTCCGCTGGATCGCACGGCCGGCGACCGCGAAAGCACCTCACCCAGCCCGGCGGAGTTCCTCAGCGGCGAAGACGACGAGGGCGTGGACGACCGGATGAGCCGAGAGCAGGAGGTGGGATTCCTGCGTGAAGCCATCCTCGCGCTCAAGGACCAGGAGCGCACCGTGCTCTCGCTGTACTACTTCGAGGAGCTCAAGCTGCACGAGATCGCCGAGATTCTCGGCCTCACGGAATCGCGCGTGTCCCAGATCCGGTCCAAGGCGCTGCTTCGCCTCCGCGAGACCCTCGCGCCCATCCGCGCCACGGCATAGCGAAGTCGGCGCGCACCGCCACCGGCGTGGGACGGTGCGGCAGAACTGGCCGGGGCGGCACGATTTGCCCACCTGGCAGACGATCGGATGAGGTTGCTGGAATCCTGTAAGCTATTGTTTCTCAAGCACTTATAGGCACGGATGCGGGGACGTGTCTTCGGGCACACCCCCTGCCTTTCTGGAGAGCGACCGCCGGACGAATCTGCTCCGGTTCCCGCCCAGGAGAGTCCCCGATGCCGATCAATGGAATGACCAGCGCGGCCAGCGCGCTCCGTTACTGGGAGCGCCGGCAGGAAGTGTCGGCGAACAATCTCGCCAACGTCTCCACGGACGGCTTCAAGGCGCAGCGCGTCTTCGCGTCCCTGCTCGGCGGCGGCGAGCCGGTCGTCGGCACCCGCACGGATGATCGCGCCGGCACCCTCCGCCAGACGGGACGCTCCATGGACATCGCCCTCGGCGGCAAGGGCTTCCTGGTGGTGCAGACCGCCGCCGGCGAGCGCTTCACGCGTGGCGGCTCGCTCCAGCTCGACAATGAGGGCTTCCTCTCCGATCTCGACGGCAACCGCGTCCTCGGCACGAATGGCCCGATTCACGTGGGCTCCGCCACTCTTGCGGTGAGCCCGCGCGGCGACCTCTCCCTCGACGGCGCCGCCGCCGCCACGCTGCGCATCGAGTCCGTCGCCGATGGGCTGAGTCTCCCCCACGAAGGGGGCACGCGGTTCGTGCCCGACGCCTCGCGCGCCGACGTCGCCGACGACCAGCGCGACGTGCGCCAGGGGTCCGTCGAGGAATCCAACGCCGATCCGCTGAGCGGCCTGGTGGACATGATCGGCGTGCAGCGCGCCTACGCCGCGGTGCAAAAGTCGATCTCCCTGCTGGACGGCGTGCTGGAGACCGCCACCACGCAGCTCGGCAAGCCCGTCTGATCGCTCCGCGCATCGTCGTTTCCGTCCTCAGACCCCGACTTTCATGAACCCCGCTCTTCGCACCGCCGCTTCCGGCATGATGGCGCAGCAGATCCGCACCGAGGTCATCGCCAACAACCTCGCCAACGTGAACACGACCGGCTTCAAGCGCAGCCGAGCGCAGTTCGAGGATCTGCTCTATCAGACCGTGCAGGGCACGAGCGTCATCGGCGCCCCCGACGCCAACACACAGGGGGCCATTCAGGTCGGCCGCGGCACGCGCCTCGCCGGCGTGATGCGCATGCACTCGCAGGGCACGCTCGAGCAGACGGGCCGCCCGCTTGACATGGCGATCGAGGGCGAGGGCTTCTTCCAGGTACAGCTCACGGGCGGCGGCACCGGCTACACGCGCGACGGCAGCTTCCAGATCTCCGACCAGGGGATGCTGACGACGACCGCCGGCAATCAGATCGTGCCGGGCATCCGCATCCCCAACGATGCGGCCAACGTGTCCATCTCGCGCACCGGCGTGGTGAGCTACATCAAGGCCGGCAGCACCGATTCCATCGAGCTGGGCCGCGTCGAGATCGCCCGCTTCTCCAATCCGGCCGGTCTCCTGGCGCAGGGCGAGAATCTCTTCAGCCAGACGCCGGCGTCGGGCGAGGCGGTGAACGGGTTTCCCGGCGACGAGGGCATGGGGCGACTGCTCCAGGGCAATCTCGAAGGAAGCAACGTGGAAGTGGTGCAGGAGATGGTGGACATGATCTCCGCGCAGCGGGCATACGAGTTGAACTCCAAGGCCATCAAGGCCACCGAAGAGATGTCCGAGATCGCCAACCAGATGGTGCGCTGACATGACACCCGTGCAACCGAATCAGACCGTGCGCCAGCTCACCATCGCGGCGCTCCTCGGCACCGTCCCAGCCTTCGCCGTGGCACAGGGACCAAGAGCCCCCACGAGCAGCATCACCGCGGCGACCAACGAACCGGCCGATCCCGTCGCGGACCGCGTTGCGGTGGCGGCGCGGGACATCCCGCGTGGCACGACGCTCGCGGCCGCCGACATCGGTTACACGTCGCGTCGAGTGGCCACCGAACGCTCCGCGCGCCCGGCGGCTCCCGTAACGGTGGAGCCCGCCGCAGCCGACGACCGGCTCGTCGGTTGGACGACGCGCCGCGTCATCACCGCCGGCGAGGCGCTTCGACATCCCGCCGTCGGGGCGCCGCAGATCGTGAAGTCGGGCGACATGGTGGAGGTGGTCTGGGGCCAGGATGGACTGCTCGTGACGATGCGCGGTCGCGCGACGCGCTCCGCCGCCGTGGGCGAGCGCATCGCCGTCCGCATGGACTCGCAGCGCAAGCTCGAGGGCACGGTGATCGCCGCCGGCCGCGTGCGAGTGAACTGAGCATGCGACCCATGCTTCGCCGTCTGCTGCCCCTGCTCGCCGTCGCCCTGTTGCCCGCGCTCGCCCAGGCGCAGAGCCCCGCGGCCGATTCGAGCAGGCCGCAGCCCCGCCGTTCCTGGACCTCCGACCGCCGCGAGTTCGAGGTGGGCGACATTCTCACCGTCCTCGTGGACGAATACACGCTCGCCTCGGCCAACAAGGGGCAGAACGGCAGCGACCAGACGGCGCGCGACATGGGCGTGGGCATCACTCCGCCCGCCGGCCCCGGTGGCGTGAGCAGCAGCGTGGAGGCGACCGTGGGCACCAACAAGTCGGCGCAGTCGCGGCAGAGCGGACAGGCGAGCCGGGACATGCGCTTCCGCGGCGAGATGACGGTGCGCGTGGTGAAGGTCTCGCCACGCGGCGTGCTCGAGGTGAAAGGCGCCAAGACCGTGGACGTGGACAAGAACAAGCAGAACCTCACGCTGTCCGGCTTCGTCCGCCCACAGGACGTGTCGCCTCGCAACACAGTCGAG
>JBKJIY010000004.1:0-4653 GCA_046598315.1 Gemmatimonadaceae bacterium | reverse complement strand
GGCCAGGCACTCGTGGGTCTCGGCCCTGACGAGGCGCTCGCCATAGAGCGTCGCGAAGTACTCGAGATTCTGCGCGGCGCTGAGCGACTCGTACAGCGCCACGCTCTCGGGCAGATGTGCGACCCGCCGCTTGGCGCGAAGAGGCTCCGTGCGCACGCGAATGCCGTCCACGTAGGCGCTGCCGGCGTCGGGGCTGACAAAATCCAGCAGCATGTTGATGGTCGTCGTCTTTCCGGCACCATTGGCGCCCAGGAGGAACACCATCTCGCCGTCATCCACACGAAGTGACACGTTGGCGACCGCGGCTCGGCCAGATCCGAACATCTTCGTGAGGCTCTCCGTTGCGAGCATTCACCCTCCTCGGCGGCGCACCGCGCGCTCGCGCAAGTGCTGCCTGACGTGGACAGCAGCAGTCTGGAATGGCGGCCGATCGTCGGCGGCGGTTCCAGGCAGGCAACCTAGGCCAGCGGAGCGTCAGTACATCGCCGTTCCACTGCGACCTGAATCATCCTGATGCCGCTTCGCCCGGCCGCGCCCTGGATGGAGTGCGCGAACCGCTCAGCCGCGGCTAGAGCCTGGCACGCTCATATTGCGGAGGCCAGGCGGTCTCCACGCCAAGCTCGCGCGCGGCGCGCAGCGGCCAGTACGGATCGCGGAGCAGCTCGCGCGCGAGCAGCACCATGTCCGACTGGCCGCTGCGTACGATCGTCTCGGCCTGCATGGCATCGGTGATCATGCCGACCGACGCCGTGGCGATGTTCGCTTCACGTCGGATCTGTTCGGCGAACGTGACCTGGTACCCAGGACCCACCGGAATCGTCACCTTGGCCACGTTGCCCCCCGTCGTCACGTCGATCAGATCCACGCCGAGCGGCGCGAGCAGCCGCGCGAGGGCAATCGACTGCTCCACGTCCCACCCGTGCTCCGCCCAGTCGGTGGCCGAGAGTCGCACGAACAGAGGGAGCTCGTCGGGCCACACCTCGCGAACTGCCGAGGTGACCTCGAGCGTCAGGCGCACCCGGTGCTCGAAGGCGCCGCCGTACGCGTCAGTCCGGTGGTTGCTCAGCGGAGAGAGGAACTGATGCAGCAGGTAGCCGTGCGCCGCATGCAGCTCCACCACGCGGAAGCCCGCGCTCCTCGCCCGCACCGCCGCGTCGCGAAACTCCCGCGTGATTCGCGCGATGCCCGCAAGGTCGAGCTCGTCCGGCTCCGGGTAGCGGTGCGAGAAGGCGACGGCACTGGGCGCCTCGAGCGGACGCCATCCGCCTTCCGTCACATCGAGCGCCGCACCGCCACGCCACGGCGCGTCCACGCTCGCTTTCCGGCCGGCATGCGCGAGCTGCACGCCCGCCACCGCTCCGTGCGCTTCAATGAAGCGCACCGACCGAACGAGCGCCTCGGCGTGTGCGTCGCTCCAGATGCCGAGATCGGCTGGGGAGATGCGCCCCTGCGGCGATATGGCGGTAGCCTCGGTGAAGACGACCCCCGCCCCGCCCACGGCCCGGCTCCCCAGGTGCACGAAGTGCCAATCGGTGGGCATGCCGTCTTCCGCCGAATACTGGCACATCGGACTCACGCCGATGCGATTGCGGAAGGTGACTCCACGCAGGGTGTAAGGGGCGAACAGCTTCGAATCGGCCATGCGGCTCCGTCGGACCTCGGTCGGTGGGGGGGCGCCGTGACCAGGCGGAGGGCCTTCGGGAGCTCCCCTCGCGCGCCCGACTCGTCCACTTGCAATCTCGGCTACGGTATGTTTGACGGGTAGCGGGGATTTCCGCCCGCGCGCGTGCCGCCGAACCCCACGACGATGACAGACGAGATGGCAGCCATCACCGACGACGGGACGTGGGCCGAGGGCGCGAACGATCTTCGCCTGTGGAGCACGCGTGCGCTGCGGGGAGCCAACGTGTGGCATGGCTCGCCGGTGATGCTCACGGAGCTTCGCGTCGGCGCCCTCGCGCGGCGATCGCCCGCCGACCTGCCCGGACTGCTGGCGCGGGTTGCCGACCTGCTGGCCGAGCTCGGGATCCGTCCCCAGCAGGATGACGTCCCCGACTGGGGGCAGCTGCTGCTCCTCATGACGCAGGCGCTGATGCGGCACGTCGGCGAGCAGGCGTCGTTCGGGCGCGTCGTCGCGAGCGATGCCGCGGAGGGACGATGGACGCTCGCCTTCGGCTACGACGGCGAGGAGGTGGGTATCGATGCCGTGCGCGGCGCAGCGCGCATCCTCCGCGACTGCATCCGCGGCGACGACGCGGGTGTTCCCGCGCTCGTCGCCGAGCTCGCCGCGCGGCGTGCGAGCGAGCGGCTGGACGCCACCTCGCAACTGCTCGTCGATGCCGCGCGCCGCCGCGGCATCCCCGTGCGCGCGGGCAACGAGCCTGGTGTCATCCAGCTCGGGCTCGGCGCGGCCCGCCGTCTCATCGCTGGCGCGCTCACCGACGTCGCCAGCGGCTTGGCGACCGACGTCAGCAACGACCGGGAGCGGACCTGGCAACGGCTGAATCGGGTGGGCGTGCGCTCGCCGCTCGACCTGTCTCACGACGAGCGCGCCTCGATCGCCCTGGCGCCATCGCATCACATACTCGTGCTCGACGGCGTGGTGATCTCCGCCGTTGCGCTCCTGAGCGGCGAGGCGGTCGACTGCACCACGCAGCTCCATGCCGAGACGCGGGCCGTGTGCGCGCTCGCCGCGGGAGCGGTGGGCCTTGCGCTCGCCGAGCTCGGCGTGAGCGCCGCAGACGTCGGTGTTGCGCTGCGCGACAGCGGCATGATGGTGCTCTCCGTCAGCGCCTCGCCCGATCTCGCGCGGCACTCGGCTGCGCCCCGCGCAACGGCGCGCGATGTGTCCGGCGTGCTGCTCGATCGGTTGTATCCACCCGGGGCGCCGACGACGATCCCGGTGATCGCCGTCACGGGCACGAATGGCAAGACGACGACGACGCGCCTCATCGCCCACCTGTTCCGTACCAGCGGCCGGCGCGTCGGCTTCACCACCACAGACGGGGTGTACATGCAGGAGGATCTTCTCCTGTCCGGCGACCTCACCGGCCCGTTCGCGGCGAATGTCGTCCTGTCGCATCCGGGCGCGGACGTGGCCGTGCTGGAGACGGCGCGTGGCGGCATCCTCAAGTCCGGACTCGGCTTCGCGGAGTGCGACGTCGGCGTCGTCACGAACGTGACCTCCGACCACCTGGGCCTGCGCGGCATCGACACCATCGAGCAGCTCGCCGAGGTGAAGGCGGTGATCCCCTCGGTGGTGAGGGAGGGGGGCCACACCGTGCTCAATGCCGATGATCCGCTGGTGTACGCCATGCGCGAGCGAACGGCGGGGCGCATCGTCCTCTTCTCGATGGCCGGTGTGGGAGAAAACGCGGCCGTGGAGGAGCACATGGCGCACGGGGGCATCGTGGCGCGGGTCGAGCGCGAGGAAACCGGACCGCACTTCGTCATTCGCGAGGGAGAGCATCGCGTCGTGCTCGCCGCGGTCGCCGACGTGCCCCTCACCCTTGGCGGCCTGGCGCGCTTTCAGGTGGAGAACGTGCTTGCCGCGGTCGCCGCGGGGTACGCACAGGGATTGTCGCCCGAAGTGTTGCGCGCCGGGCTGATGTCGTTCATTCCGTCGGCGGCGCGTACGCCGGGCCGGCTGAACGTCATGGAGACGACGCGCGGTCGTGTCGTGATCGACTATGCCCACAATGCAGCCGCGGTGACGGCGCTGATGGATCTGGTGCTCGCGATGCCAGCCAACAAGCGGATCGCGCTGTTGAGCGCGCCCGGCGACCGGCGCGACGAGGATCTGCGCGGACTGGGCGCGCTCGCCTCGGGGCTCGATCTCGTGATCTTCAAGGAGCACGAGGTCTACCGGCGGGGCCGGGAGCCGGGCGCCATCAATGCCATCATGCGCGATGGCCTGCTCGGCGCCGGCTATCCGGCGGACCGCATCCTCACCTTCGTGGAGGAGCACGAGGGTGTGGCGCACGTGATGGACGTGATGGCGCCGGGCGACGTGGTGGTGATCGTGGCGGACGACACGGCGGCGGTGCGGCGGCAGCTCGCGCCGATCACGCTGGAACCGCCACGGTAGCCGGCACGGGCGAGCGGCGCATCGGCGGCTCGCACGCCGGATCGGTGCGCCGGCGGTAGCCCAGCGCCTCGGCAACGTGGGCCGGGGCGACGACGAGCGACGTCTCCAGATCCGCGATCGTCCGGGCGACGCGGAGGATGCGGTGGAAGGCGCGCGCCGAGAGGCCGAGTCGGTCCCCCGCGGTGGTGAGCAGGATGCGCGCGTCGTGGTGGAGCGCGCCATGCGTCTCGAGCCATCGGCCCGGCGCTCTGGCGTTGGAGGCCTCGTCGTTGCCGTAGCGAGTGCGTTGCACGGCGCGCGCCCGCTCGACCCGGGCGCGGATCGTGGCCGACGAGTCGCCGGATGAGCGGTCGGCGAGCGACGCCAGCACGACCGCGGGCACCGTCACATGGAGGTCGATCCGGTCGGCCAGCGGACCGGACAGCCGGGCCTGATATTTCAGGATGTCCGCCGCGGCACAGATGCACGCGTGCGCCGAGTCGCCGGCATGTCCGCAGGGACAGGGGTTCATCGCCGCGGCGAGGGCGAAACGCGCCGGAAAGCGGAGCGACGCGGATGCTCGCGCA
>JBKJIY010000099.1:0-22660 GCA_046598315.1 Gemmatimonadaceae bacterium | reverse complement strand
CTGATTTCCTCCACGCGGAGCAGTATCCTGACGTCACCTTCACCAGCACGTCGCTCGTCGGCCCGCAGGCGAACTTCACGATGACCGGCGAGCTCACCATCCGCGGCGTCACGCGCGCGGTGGATCTCGACGTCGTGTTCGACGGAACGGGCACGGACCCGTGGGGCGGCACGCGCATGGGCTTTACCGCCAGCGGCAGCATCGACCGTCGCGAGTTCGGCCTCACGTGGAATCAGGCGCTCGAGGCAGGTGGTGTACTCGTCAGCAACGAAGTGAAAATCCGCATCGACGCACAGATCATCAAGACGGCGTAACAACCATGAACCTCACCGGCATTCACCACCTCACGGCGGTCTCCGCACGCATCCGGGAGAATCACCATTTCTATACGCGCACGCTCGGCATGCGCCTGGTGAAGCGGAGCGTCAATCAGGACGACGTCAGCGCGTACCACCTCTTCTATGCGGACGCGAAGGGCACGCCTGGCACCGACCTCACCTTCTTCGACTGGCCGGTGCCGGCGGAGCAACGGGGCAACAACGCGGTCACGCGCACGCACCTCCGGGTGAATGGCCGCTCGGCGCTCGAGTGGTGGTCGCAGCATCTGCACGAGGCGCACGTCCATGCCGCCCCGGTGGCCGAGCGCGACGGCCGACTCGTGCTGGACCTGGAGGACGTCGAGGGCCAGCGCCTGACGCTGATCGACGATGGTGGCGCGGGCGAGGCGCATCCGTGGAGCCGTAGCCCCGTCCCCGCCGAGCATCAGATCCGCGGCCTCGGCCCGGTCGTTCTCGGCGTGCCGGATCTCCAGCCGACCGACGCCGTCCTGCGCAACGTGATGAACCTGCGACCGGCGCGAGAATACCCGCATCCTGACGACGCACGGCATCGGGTGCACGTCTACGAGATGCACGAGGGCGGCGCGCACGCGGAGGTGCACGTGGCCGTGCGGCCCGATCTTGCCCGAACACGTGCCGGGGCGGGCGGTGTGCACCACGTTGCCTTCCGCGTCCCCGACGCGGACTACCACGCCTGGGCCGAGCGGCTCAACACGATGGGCATCCCGAACAGCGGCGAGGTGGATCGCTATTACTTCCAGAGTCTGTACTTCCGCGAGCCCAATGGCGTGCTGTTCGAGATCGCGTCGGACGGGCCCGGATTCGCGGTGGACGAGGACGAGGCCACGATGGGGGAGCACGTGGCGTTGCCACCTTTTCTCGAGCCGCAGCGCTCGCAGATCGTGTCGCGTCTCAAGGCCATCGACTGAGATGGAGAGACGCATCTACCTCGCGCGGGTCGGTACGCCGATCGCCCCCGCCGTTCGGAACCCGCTGGACGTGCGCTGAGGCCTTGCGGGGAGTGCCTCGACCGCGCCATGCTACGGGTGTCCCGATTCGGGAGACGGCAATGAGCGACGCGTCGGCGTTGGCGGTGCGAGGCGAAGGGGGAACGGATCCGCGTCCGCGGGACGATGAGCTCGACCTGTTCGGGCTCACGCACCCCGGCCTGGTGCGCGCGGACAACCAGGACCAGTTCCTCCTGTGTACGGTGCATCCGGAGGTAGTGGTCCATGCCACCAGCCTTCCGGACGCGTCCGACATGCCGCTCCGGGGCCAGCGTCTCGCGACGATCATGCTCGTCGCCGACGGGGTGGGGGGCAGCGCCGCCGGCCGACGGGCGAGCCAGATCGCCACCGAGGCCGTGACGCGCTACGTGGCATCCTCGCTGCGCTGCTACCGCACGACAGGATCGGCCAGCGAACGGGAATTCGAGGACACCTTGCGCGCCGCCGCGGTGGAGGCGCATGAGACTGTGCGACGCGAGGCGAAGTCCACGCCGCAGGAGGCCGGAATGGCGACGACGCTCTCGCTCGCCATCGCCGTCTGGCCCTGGATGTACGTGGTCCAGGTGGGTGACAGCCGCTGCTATCTCTATGACAAGGGCGTGCTCACGCAGCTCACGCGCGATCAGACATACGCGCAGGAACTGGTGGAGCGCGGCGTGTTCTCGCCCGAGGACGCCAGGACAAGCCCGCTGAGCCATGTGCTCTCGAGCGCGATCGGCGCATCGGAACTGGAGCCCGTGGTGAGCCGGGTCGATGTGCGCGAGCGCGGGTGCGTGATTCTCGTCTGCACCGATGGACTCACCAAGCACGTCTCCGACGCGGAGATCGCCGAGCGGCTCGCCGCCATGGCGTCAGCGGAGCAGGTCTCGCGGGATCTCGTGGCGCTGGCGCTCGAGCGCGGCGGAACCGACAATGTGACGATCGTGGTGGGACGGGCACTGCCAGTCGCCGAGGGATAGCGGGGTATTTCCGGGAGGCGGTGAATGGGTGGAGACGAGCAGGGCTCGCCGGTGCCGGCGGTGCGCAAGGGACAGGGCGATGTGAAGCTGACGCGGGAGGAGTTCGAGCGTCGCCTGGGCGAGCGGTTCCATGATCCGTCCTTCGACACTGTGCGCGAGGAGCTCCGGCGAGTGATGGACGTGGCCTGGAACGGCTACGACGAGTACCGCAAGAGTCCGCGCACGCGCGCCGCCGGTCCGGGCTTCGCCGATCCCGAATACGAGCTCCCGGTGGAATGGCTCGCCGCGCACGACGCGATCAGGCGCGCAAAGGAGCGGCACGACGATCCAGGCGCGCCGCGACGGATCCTCGTCGTGTGCGGCGCCGCGCGTCATGACCAGACGTGCCCCGGCGAGATGTCCAAGACCTTCCGGCTTGCCCAGCTGGCGCGGGAGATCGTGGACGGGACCGCCTCGTTCGAGTGCGATCTGCTCGATCTCAGCATGCTCACTGCGCAGTACGGACGTCAGATTCTGCCATGCAAGGCGTGCGTGTCCACGGCCATGCCGCTCTGCCATTGGCCCTGCTCCTGCTACCCGAACCACGCGATGGGGCAGGTGAACGACTGGATGAACGAGCTGTATCCGCGGTGGGTCGCGGCGCACGGCGTGCTCATCGTCACGCCGGTGTACTGGTACCAGGCGCCGAGTGTCCTCAAGCTCATGATGGACCGCCTGGTCTGTGCCGACGGGGGCAACCCGGATCCCACGAGCACCCACGGCAAGAGCCCCGAGAGGGCGAAAGCGCTGGAGCTGGCGGGCTGGTCGTACCCGCGACATCTGTCGGGCCGTCACTTCGGCCTCGTCGTGCACGGAGACGCCGCAGGAACGGAAGTGCTCCGCCGCTCGCTCACCGATTGGTTGAGCGACATGGACCTGGTACCGGCCGCGCACGCCGCGGCGATCGATCGCTACATCGGTTACTACGAACCCTACGCCACCAGCCACGCCGCGCTGGACGAGGACACCGCCGTACAGGAGGAGACGCGCAACGTGGCGCGCGTGCTGGTGGAGGCCGTTCGCCTCGCTCACGCGGGGAAGCTCGAGCGCGCCGACGCGGGAATCGAGAGTCCTCGGCCCAAGTGATGCGCGGGTTGGGCCTATGGCAGCGATCGTCGGCGCCAGCGCGTAGTTTCAGCGAACGACGGCCGTCCAGCTGTCCCGCTCATCCCTCTACTCGCACTCGTCGCGCATGATGCTGCCTTCCCGCCGGATACTCGTGAGCGGCACCCTCCTCATCGCATGCTCGGCGCCGCCGGCGGTTCAGACCGCGGCCACGCCGCCCGCCACGCTCGCCGCCACCCCGCCGGACACGATCGCCGACCCCAGGATCAAGTCGATGGTCGCGCGACTCGATCTCGAGCGGTACAAGGCCACGATCAAGGGGCTGACGCAGTTCGGGGACCGCCGCCAGGGCACGCAGCGCAACCGCGACGCGGTCGACTGGATCGAGGCGCAGCTCAAGAGCTACGGCTGCACCAACACGGAGCGCATCACCTACGACTTCCAGCCGCCGCCGGCCGTGCCGCGTCCCGCCGCGGCGCCGGTCGCCGTGCAGCGCCCGGCAAGCAACGTCGCCTCCGGCGGCGGGCGACTTCGCGGCGTCCGCCGCCGCACGGGTGTGAACGTGGATTCGCTGTCGCAACCCGATGCACGCCTCCGGGCGCTCAACGCCGAGCCGAGCCAGCCTGGCATGCGCCAGGAGGTGTACTGCACCAAGATCGGCACGACCCGTCCCGACGAGATGTACATCGTCGGGGGACACATGGATGGCATCGGCTGGGGCGAAGCCGCCAACGACGACGGATCGGGCACCGCAATCGTCATGGAACTCGCCCGTATCTTCAGCGCGCCCGACGTGAAGACCGATCGCTCCATCCGCTTCGTTCTCTGGAACAACGAGGAGAGTGGGCTCAATGGCGCGCGCGCATACGTGGCGCAGCGGCACGCGCTCCAGGGCAGGGAAAGTCCTGCCGGCTCGGGGCGCTATCCCGAGCCCCGCTGGCTGGGCATGATCCAGCACGACATGATGCTGTTCGATCATGGCATGCCGCGCGCGGATGGCACGCTCAGCCGGGCGCAGCGTCCAGAGGCCGATGTGAACGTGGAATTTCAGTCGAACTCCAGAATGGCGGCGGAGTCCAGCAGGCTGGCCTGGTTCCTGGCGACGTCCAACGAGAAGTACGCCACCGATTACCCCGCGGCCGTGGGTCAGCACATGACCAACACGGACTCCGGGCCCTTCCAGGATTACGTCGCCTCGGTGAGCCTGCGGGAGAACGAGCGCGGCGCGCAGATCGGTGCAGGCTGGGACCCGCAGTGGCATCAGCCGACGGATCTCTTCACGACGTACAATGATGACGACTTCCGTCTCGGGCTGAACGCGGCGCAGACGACGCTGAGCGCGGTCGCGCAGCTCGCCGGCGCCAGCGTCGGCACGGCGCGGTAGGTCATGGCATCGACCTGTGACATCTTCCGACCGGCGCGAGCACTCGGCGCAGCGCTCGCGTTGCTTGGCGCGGCCTGCCGATCATCCGCTCCCGTGCCGGCGGTAGCGCTCCCTACGCCGGTGCCGCCGGCGACCGTGCCGGCGAGCGTGCCGGCGCCGGGCAACACGGTCGGGATGACGTCGCTCTCGATCATCCCGGCTCCGGTGTCGCTGGTTCGCGACAGCGGAGCGCCATTCATCCTTGCGCAGACCAGTCGGGTGGCCGTGTCGGGGGGCGACGATGCGGCTCGGATCGCCGAGCTGTTCGCCGCGTGGCTACGGCCGTCCACCGGATTCCCTCTCGCCGTGACGACGGGGGCGCCCGCACGCGGCGATCTGTCTCTGGTGCTGGACGCGGGCCGCGCGCCGCTCGGTGATGAGGGATACGAGCTCACGGTGACGAGCGACGCCGTGCGGCTCGTTGCCTTTCGTCCAGCGGGTCTGTTTCGCGCCACGCAGACGCTTCGACAGCTCCTGCCGGCGAGCGCGGAGTCGGAGATGAAGGTCGCACGCGCCGTGTGGACCGTTCCCGCGGTGACCATCGCCGACCGACCGCGCTTCGCCTGGCGCGGTGCGATGCTCGACGTGGCACGGCACTTCTTCACCGTGCGCGAAGTGGAGCAGTTCATCGACATCCTGGCGCTGTACAAGCTGAACGTGCTCCACTTGCATCTCTCGGACGATCAAGGGTGGCGCATCGAGATCGCGTCGCGGCCTCGCCTCACCGCCCTCGGCGGCGCCACGCAGGTGGGCGGTGGCCCGGGCGGCTTCTACACGCAGCAGGATTACACGCGCATCGTCGCATACGCCGCCGCGCGGCACGTCACCGTGGTGCCCGAGATCGACATGCCCGGCCACAGCAATGCCGCGCTCGTCGCCTATCCGGAGTTGAGCTGCAGCAAGCGACCCACGGCGCTGTTCACCGGCACCGATGTGGGGTGGAGCACGTTCTGCGTGGACAATGAAGCCACCTACGCGCTGATCGACGATGTCGTGCGCGAGATCGCCGCGATCACGCCCGGTCCCTGGTTTCACGTGGGCGGTGACGAGGTGGAGGCGCTGACGCACGAGCAGTACGCCCGCTTCGTGGGTCGCGTGCAGGACATCGTCGGGAGGCACGGCAAGCGAATGATCGGGTGGGAGGAGGTTGCCACCGCGCCGCTGCGCGCTTCCACGCTGATCCAGCAGTGGCGCAACGATTCCGTGGGTGGCGCCCTGCAGTACGGGGGCAAGCTGATCCTGTCGCCCGCCAAACGGACCTATCTCGACATGAAGTACACCGCGACCACCGAGCTCGGCCTGCGCTGGGCCGGTCTCGTGGACGTGCGCGATGCCTACGAGTGGGATCCCGCGACCTACCTGAAGCACGTCGCCGAACGCGATATCGTCGGCATCGAGGCGCCCATCTGGAGCGAGACGCTCTCCAACATCGGTGCCGTGCAATACATGGCCATGCCACGATTGCCCGCGCTGGCGGAGGTCGGGTGGACGCCGCAGGCCACGCGCCGCTGGGATGACGTGCGAACGCGACTCGCCGCGCATGCGCAGCGCTGGCGGTACATGGGGGTCAACTACCACCGGTCGGAGCAGATCGACTGGTAATCGCGCCACGTTCCCGCGGTCACGGACGGTACAGATCGCAAGGGTGCCACCCATCGCGTCTGGCGGGAGACGCGGAGGCTGCACGAGGGAGGGTGATCAGACTCGATGGCGTTGTTTTCGAGCCGTCCGCGACCAACGGTGGCGTAGCAGCTGCATCACCCTTGACTAATCAAAAAAAGCTGATAGATATGCTCCCATGTCCGTCGCCATGCTGGATGTGCCCCGTATCGCCCAGCTCTGCAATGCGCTCGCCGACGAGGCGCGCGTGGAGATCGTCGCCCGGCTTCTGCAGGGTGAGCAGTGCGTCTGCGACCTCACCGACGCGCTGGCGACGGGGCAGTCGCGTCTCTCGTATCACCTCAAGGTCCTGAAGGACGCTGGCCTCGTCACCGACCGACGCGAGGGCAGGTGGTCCTACTACATGCTCGCTCGCGAGGCCTTCGTCGAAGCCGAGACGCTGCTCTCCACCCTGCGGCCCCGCGCTTCGCGGACGCTGAACACCACCTGCTGCTGAGACTCTCCGGTTTTCGGTAATCCATCAAGTTTTTTTGCTGAGTGAGACTGAACCATGACTCTACCGCGCACCGACCGGCCTGACGACGACGACATCCACGCGCTGCGTGCCACCGTGCAGGGGCGCTACGGCGCTGCGGCACGACGGGTCGCCGACGGAGGGACGGGTGACGCCGCTTGCGTCCCCGCGGCTGGATCCAGCGGCTGCTGCGGCACGACCACGGCGAGCGGCGACCCGATCACCGCCAACCTGTACGACGAGGGCGAAACGGCTGGCGTCCCGGCGCAGGCGCTGCTCGCGTCGCTCGGCTGCGGCAACCCCACCGCGCTCGCCGACCTTCGGGAAGGCGAGACAGTGCTCGACCTGGGCTCCGGCGGCGGGATCGACGTGCTCCTCTCGGCCCGCCGGGTGGGTGCCACCGGCAGGGTGTACGGCCTGGACATGACCGACGACATGCTGGCCCTGGCCAACGAGAACAAGGCTCGCGCGGGCGCCACCACGGTCGAGTTCCTCAAGGGTCACATCGAGCAGATTCCGCTGCCGGACGATTCCGTGGATGTCGTGATCTCCAACTGCGTGATCAACCTCTCCGGCGACAAGCGGCAGGTGCTCGCCGAGGCGTTCCGCGTCCTCAAGCCGGGAGGCCGCTTCGCCGTGTCGGACGTGGTGGTCCGTGGCGAGGTTCCGGCGGCGGTAAGACAGAGCATGGAACTCTGGGTCGGGTGCGTGGCGGGCGCCCTCCACGAGGACGAATTCCTGCGCCTGCTCGCCGACACGGGGTTCGAGCACCCGAGCATCGAGCCGACGCGGGTCTATACGGTGGAAGATGCGTCGGCCTTGCTCGCCAACGCGGGGGTCGACGTGGAGCAGGTGACGCGGGAGATCGACGGCAAGTTCATGGGCGCATTCATTCGCGCCACCAAGCCCGCCGACACGTATGCGTCGCGCGCGCCGCGACGAGCCCTCGCGGAGGCCGCGGCGTCTGCACCGGACGGCGCCTGCTGTGCACCGGGCTGCTGCGAGTCGGCAGGCTGACGGTCGAACTTTCAGGAGGGACGCATGAGCACATCGGACGATTCGGCCACGCTTCGTCTCGCGGACCAGCGCGACGAGGCGGCGGTGCACGCGCTCCTCACGCAGTCGTCACTGCCGGTCGACGGAGTGAGCGAGGCGCTGCTCGGATTCATCGTCGCCGAGGACCATGGCACGATCGTAGGGGTCGCGGGCATCGAGCGATGCGGCTCGGGCGAGCACGCCCTGCTGCGCTCGGTGGCGGTCACGCCGGCATGGCGAAACCGGGGGCTCGGCCGGAAGCTCGTCGCGCGGGCGCTCGCGGAAGCGGAGGCGCGTGGCGTGAGCGCCATGTACCTGCTCACGACGACGGCGGAAGGGTACTTCCCCAGCTTCGGCTTCGCAGTGACGCCGCGGGAAGAGGTACCCGATGACGTGCGCAATACGGGCGAGTTCAAGAGTGTGTGCCCGGTGTCCGCCACCGTGATGAAGCGGAGAAGCGGCGAGGGTCCGCTGCCCGACGCCTGACCCGCGCCGCCGCTCCATTCCATGCGCTATCTCCTGCTGTCGGACGTGCACGCCAATCTGCCGGCGCTCGAAGCCGTGCTGCAACATGCGAGAGAGGGAGGCGTGCTCGACGCGCGCTACCACCTGGGCGATCTCGTCGGCTATGGCCCCTGGCCCAACGAGGTGGTCGCAGCAATTCGGGAGGCGGGCATTCCCGGCGTGGCCGGCAACTACGACTCCACCGTGGCCACGGCGCACGGTCACTGCGGCTGCCGCTATGAGGACGCGCGCCAGGGGGCCCTGGCCCACGAGAGCTATTCCTGGACCCTCGCGAACTGCACGGATGAGCACAAGCGATATCTGGCGAGCCTTCCCTTTCGCATCGACATCCGGCCCTTCGGTGGGCACCGCGCCGGACCCACGATCCGTCTGTTGCACGGGAATGAGTCGCTCAACACCGTGTACGTCACGGAGGATCGCTCGGACGAGTCGCTCGCCCGTATGGCCAAACGCATGGGCTGCCGCGCCGGAGACGTCGTCTGCTTCGGCCATACGCACCTGCCCTGGCACCGCGTGGTTGCCGGCGTGCACTTCATCAACACGGGTAGCGTCGGGCGCCCCAAGGACGGAGATCCGCGCGCCGGCTACGTGCTGCTCCACGTGACCGACTCGGACGTGCGTGCCGAATTCGTCCGCGTGGCGTACGACGTGGAGCGTGCCGCCCTGGCCACGGCGGAGCGCGGACTTCCCGAGGAGTTTGCCGAATTCCTGCGCAGGGGAGGACGACCTACGGCACTCGGGGCGAGGAGCGTGTGGGATGGCCATGAGTGAACCCGAGACGTCGGCACCCGCGGCAGACGAGGTGCCCGGGAATGACGCAACGGCCGACCGGATCTTCGCGGGTGCGGGCGAGATGCGTGCGCTCTGTCGTGCACTGGACTGGGACGCGACACCACTCGGCCCCGTCGCTGGTTGGTCGCACAGCCTGCGCGTCCTCGTCACGACGATCCTGGCGACCCGCCATCCGATGTTTCTCTGGTGGGGGCCAGCGCTCGTGCAATTCTACAACGATGCGTATCGCCCGGTGTTCGGCGCGGACGAGCGCCATCCCCGCGCGCTGGGCGCGTGCGGGCGCGAGTTCTGGACCGACATCTGGGACGTGATCGGCCCGCAGGTCACCGGGGTGCTGGAGCGAGGCGAGGCCACCTGGCACGAAGACCAGCTCATCCCGATTCTCAAGAACGGGCGACTGGAAGACGTGTGGTGGACGTACAGCTACAGCCCCGCGCGCGACGACGATGGGTGCGTGCGCGGAGTGCTGGTCGTCTGTCAGGACACCACTGCGAGCGTCCAGCTGCGGCACGCGCTGTTCGCCTCCACGCAGGCGCTCGATGTCGCCAAGTCCCGGCTCACGGATGTGCTGCATCAGGCGCCCGGCTTCGTGGCGGTGCTGCAGGGCCCCGATCACGTCTACCAGCTCGCCAACGACGAGTACTATCGTACCGTCGGCCGCCGCGAGCTCGTGGGCAAGCCGGTGCGGGAAGCGCTCGCCGAGATCGTCACGCAGGGCTTCCTGGATTTGCTCGACGAGGTGTTCCGCACCGGCGTGCCCTTCGTGGGCC
This sequence comes from Gemmatimonadaceae bacterium, assembly GCA_046598315.1. Lineage (GTDB taxonomy): Bacteria > Gemmatimonadota > Gemmatimonadetes > Gemmatimonadales > Gemmatimonadaceae > AG11. The sequence continues at coordinate 12,573 of JBKJIY010000099.1, read as the reverse complement.
GCGAGGTGCCGATCACGCTGCAGCGTACGCCGGGCTCCGCGGGAGAGACGCTCTACGTGAACTTCGTCTATCAGCCGTTGCTCGAGGCCGACGGCACCTCGTCGGGCGTCGTCGTGCACGGTACGGACGTGACGGAGCAGGTGATGGCCCGGCAGGAGGTGGAGCGGCTCCTTCTCGACAGCGAGCGGGCACGCATCGCGCTCGCCGAGCGCGACGCGGAGCTGGAGCGCCTGGTGGCCGAGGCGCTGAGCGCGCGCGCGGCCGCCGAATCGGCCAACCGGGCCAAGGACGACTTTCTCGCGCTCGTCGGTCACGAGCTTCGCTCGCCCCTCGCCGGGATCGCCAACAATGCGCAGATGATGGCCCTGGAGATCTGCGGCCCCGTCACCGTCAAGCAGCACGCCGCGCTGGCCCGGATCAACCGAAGCCAGGAGCATCTGCTGAGCGTCATCGAGCAGCTGCTCGATCTGAAGCAGATCGCCGCCGGCCGCCTGGAGTACGATGTCTCGCGTGTGATGGTCAGCGACGCGCTCGACGGCGCGGCGATGATGTGGGACATGCAGTTCGAGCACATGAAGATCGGGTTCGAGCGCGCGCGTGTGGACGAGGGGCTCGCCGTGATGGCGGATCCGCGTCGGCTGCGGCAGATCCTGCTCAACCTGCTGTCGAACGCCTCGAAGTTCACTGCGGCGGGACGCACGGTCAGCCTGGCCGGTCTCGCCGCAGACGAATCGGTGCACTTCGTGGTGCGCGACACGGGCATCGGCATCCCGGCGTCCGAAGCCGACACTGTGTTCCTGCCGTTCGTCCAGGTGAGGGACATGGCGAGCACGGTGGTGGGAGGCACGGGGCTCGGACTCGCCATCAGCCGCGACATGGCGCGCGGCATGGGCGGCGATCTCACCATGGAGAGCGTGCACGGTGAGGGCTCGCGCTTCGTGCTCTCGCTCCCCCGGGCATTCCCCTGAACACGACACGGGCACCGCGCGCCATGCGGCGCGCGGTGCCCGTGTCGTCTGCCCGGCGGACGCGGGCTACCGCCGGGCCAGGTCCTTGACCGAGGCGGCGAGCCAGCGCACGCGCGTCGCGTCGCTCGAGCGCCGTGCGTCGCGCGTCAGCTGTACCGCGAGCCGGCTGAGCTCCCTGCGCCGCGCCGCTCCGCTCCGCGACTCCGCCGTCTCCAGATGGCGAGTGACATCCGCCAGCACGCGCGCTGACAGGCCGTTGTTGCGCGTGAGCTGATCGACGTACGCGCGCGAGAGCGCGAAGCTCGCCGGCCAGACGATCTTCGTCTGCAGCTGGGGATTGAAGCCGTCGCTCTTCACGGAGTTCGCCGCATCGATCTCGTTCTGCGTGAGGAACTCGCTCGGCGTGAGCCGGAAGATGTCGAGCCCGCGGCCGATCTCGGACGCCACGATGTGTCCGTTGTACCAGTACGACGACCAGAAGCCGCCGAGCGCGAGCTTGTCGGCGCTCATCGGCCCGCGATCGAAGAAGGCGATCTCGCGGGGACGCGCCGCGTCGGTGTACTCCACCACCGACAGGCCACCCTGATACCACGCCTGCGCCATGATGTCGCGACCGGGCACGGGAATGAGCGAGCCGTTGTGGGCCACGCAATTCTCCGTGGCCGTCTGCGCGGCCGGAAGCTTGTAGTAGCTCGCCGGCGTGAGCTTGCGATTCGTCAGCGTGAAGATCGCATTGGCGCCCCACTCCGGCCGGTCCGTGGCCTGGCAACGGGGCTGCGTGCCGCCACCCCACTCATCCGTGAAGATCACCTTTCGCGCATCGTTGCTGAACGTGGCCGAGTGCCAGTAGGCAAAGTTCGGGTCGATCACCTCGGAGATGCGCCTGGGGTTGGCGGGATCGCGAATGTCGAGGAGGATGCCGTTGCCCGAGCAGGCGCCCGCGGCCAATCCCATTTCGGGATAGACCGTGATGTCGTGGCACATGTTCGTCTCGGCGGTCGTCTGCGTATTGACGCCGTGGTCGCCCGCCTTGGCGAGGCCGTCGATCCTGCCCGTCGCCGCGTCGGCGAAGAGGCGGGGCGAGTTGACGATCCGCGCGTTCTGCGGCGCGTCGAGCGGCACGCGGATCACCTCGATGGGGAACAGCGACGTGTTGGGATCCTCGGCGGCGCCCCGCCCCGAGCAACCGGCCAGCTCGCCGGCGCTGCGGACGATGCTCGTGCCCGACACGTACACGTACAGGCTCCTGTTGTTCTTCGGGTCGGGCACCAGCGTATGCGTGTGCGAGCCGCGGCAGGTCTGCACCGCCGCCACCTGGCGAGGATTGTCGAGATCGCTGATGTCGAAGATGCGCACGCCGCGGAAGCGATCCGCACTCACCGAATCCGAGATCCCCTGCGTTCCGCAATCGACGCGGCCGCGGTTCTCCTCCACCGACAGGAACAACAGGTTGCCGTGCACCGACGGGTCGCCCTGACCGCCGGGGCAGACAACCGACTTGCGGAGGGTCGGAGCGCTCGGGTTGGAGATGTCCCAGATCTGGAAGCCGTTGAAGTTCCCCTGGAAGGCGTACTTGCCGGAGAACGCCAGGTCGGAGTTGGCGGTGCCGAAGTCTCCCATGTTCGCCGGGGTGAAGAAGCCGGCGGGACGGTCCGCGTGCGACACGAGCTCGAGATGCCGTGCGGCCTGCTTGGCGTCCATCCAGCCGGCGCCCAGACCGACACGCGGATCCGACTGCGCGCCGGCCGCCGCCGACCCGGCGACGAGGCAGAGGGAAAGAACGAGGGGAGCGAATCTCATTTGCGTTGAGTCGAGGGTGTAGGAGTACGCGCACCCAGCATCGTGCGCATGCGGAGGATCTCGGCGCGCTGGCCGGAGTCCACGTCGGACAGGAAGCTGAACAACTCCGGCTCCTGCGCGGCGCGCCCCGTGGCCAGCAGTCGGGCGACCATCGTCAGCGCGCCCTGGTGGTGATCGATCATGCCGCGCAGGAACAGCCGATCGAACGCTTTCCCCGACGACGCGCGGAGCCGCGACACCTGCCGAGCAGTGAGCATGCCCGGCATCTGCACGTCGTGAGCGCCCGCGTCGTGAGTCCGATGATCGGGGACGGGCTCGTGCCGGTCCTCGAGCCACTGGGTCATCAGCCTGATCTCGTCGCGCTGCGAGACCTCGATGCGCTGGGACATACGGCGAACGTCCTCGCGCCGCGTGCGCGACGGCACGAGCGCCGCCATCACGAGTGCCTGCTCGTGATGGCCGATCATCTGCTGCATGAACCGCACGTCGGCCTCGGTATGGCGCCGCTTCGCGGTATCGGTCGCCGCACCGTGGTGCGGAGCGGCCTGCGCACGGGCCCGCTGAGCGCCGCCACTCGCGGCGGCCACCGCTCCCCACAGCAATGCGCGGCACAGTGTCCTCATGCGAGCTCCTCCCGATCACTCATAGAGCACGGGATACCGGGACGGCGCGCTCTCCCGGAGCATGTCGTAGATCGCGTCGTACACGTGCTCGACTCCCGGCTTGGACCAGTAGTCCCCGTCCCGCCCGTAGGGTGTGCGATGGGCGGCTGCGGTCACAGTGCGCGGCGCCGAGTCGAGCCAGTGAAATCCACCCTGTCGCTCCAGCACTTCCTGCATCATGTACGCGGTCGCGCCACCGGGCACATCCTCGTCCAGAAAGATCACTCGGCCGGTCTTCTGCAGCGACTGCACGATGCGCCCCTCCAGATCGAACGGGAGCAGCGACTGGACGTCGATGACCTCGACTTCCGCGCCCGCCGACTCGTGGATCCGGCGCGCCGCGTCCAGCGCGATGGGCACGCAGGCACCGTAGGTCACCACCGTCACGTCGCCTCCCTCGCGCAGTACCTCCGGTACGCCGAGCGGGAGGGTGAACGTACCGATGTTCTCGGGCAGCTTCTCCTTGAGCCGGTAGCCGTTGAGCACCTCCACCACCACCGCCGGATCGTCGCCCAGGAGCAGCGTGTTGTAGAATCCCGCGGCCCTCGTCATGTCGCGCGGCACGAGCACGTACATCCCGCGGAGTGCGTGGACCATCATGCCCATGGGCGATCCCGAATGCCATACGCCCACCAGGCGATGGCCCCTCGTGCGCACGATGACGGGCGCCTTCTGCCCCCCCTTCGTCCGGTAGCGCAGCGTGGCCAGGTCGTCGGACATGATCTGCAGCGCGTACAGCAGGTAGTCCAGGTACTGCACTTCGGCGATAGGACGCAGGCCGCGCATCGCCATGCCGATTGCCTGACCGATGATCGTGCACTCGCGAATGCCGGCGTCGCCCACGCGCAGCGCGCCGTGACGCTCCTGCAGATCCACGAACCCCTGATTCACGTCGCCCAGCTTGCCCACATCCTCACCGAACGCGATCACGCGAGGATCGCGCGTGAGGGCCGCGTCGAACGCGGCATTGAGCACCTTGTAGCCCTCCACCTCCATCGGGCTGTCGCCGAACTCTGCCGGCACGACCGGCACACGCAGGGCCGCGTCGTCCGACGCGGAGTGGAGTTGCGAGTGAAAGCGGTCGTCCATCAGCGCATCCTGCTCGCGCTTCCACCGGACCAGCGGCGCGGCAGTGCCCGGTGAATCGCGGAGCGCGACGATCGCCTGGTGCACGGCGACGGCGATGTCCCGGCGCAGCGGATCGCGCTTTCGTGTCAGCTCCGATCGGATCGTCTCGATCGCCGGCTCCGTCGCCACGAGAGGCTCGAGCAGCTCGGCCACCGCGGTCCGTTCGGCGCTGATCGGCGACTGGTACGCCTCCCACGCCGCGTCGCGCGCGTCGCGCACGCGGCCGCCCTCCTCCTCCTGGGCGGCGTCCAGCTCGTCGGCGGAGGCCAGTCCCTGATCGATGATCCACTGGCGAAAGCGCGGCAGCCCATCGCGCTCCCTCTCCCAGACGAGCCGCTCGGGCGACTTGTATCGCTCGTGACTCCCCGACGTGGAGTGGCCGTGCGGCTGTGTCAACTCGATCACGTGAACCACGGCGGGCACGTGCTGTTCGCGGACCATGTCCGACGTGCGTTGATACGTGTCCACGAGCGTGGGGTAGTCCCACCCGTGAACGACCTCGATCTCGAAGCCCGTGTCGCCGTCTGGCGCGCGGCGGAATCCTTCCAGCAGCTCCGAGATACTGCCCTTCGTCACCTGGACCGCGTTGGGGACCGAGATGCCGTACCCATCGTCCCAGACCGAGACGAGCATCGGTACCTGCAGCACACCGGCGGCGTTCATCGCTTCCCAGAACACCCCCTCGGCGCAGGACGCGTTGCCAATGGTGCCGAAGGCGATCTCGTTGCCGTTGCGGGAGAATCCCTCGAGCGACGCCAGATCGGGAAGCTCGCGGTACAGCTTCGAGGCGTAGGCGAGGCCGAGCAGCCGAGGCATCTGTCCACCGGTGGGCGAGATGTCCGCCGACGACTGGAAGTCGTCTGTGAGCACCTTGAACCGGCCCGACTCGTCCAGCATGCGCGTGCCAAAATGGGCATTCATGCCGCGGCCCGCCGACGCCGGATCGGCATCGACGTCGGCGTGCGCGTACAGCTGTGCGAAGAATTGCTGCGTGGTGAGCAGGCCGAGCGCGAACATCAGCGTCTGGTCGCGGTAGTAGCCCGCCCGGATGTCACCCGGCTTGAACGACCGGGCGAGCGCGACCTGCGCTACCTCCTTGCCGTCGCCGAAGATGCCGAACATCGCGCGGCCGAGCATCACTTCGCCCCGGGCGAGCGTGCTCACCTGCCGGCTCCGGTAGGCCGTGCGATAGTCGCGCAGGATCTCCGCCGGCGCCACTGCGGCGATCCCATGCCGTGATTCGGTCTCGATGCTCATGTCAGTCTGCTCGCCAATGCGATGGCCACGCGGGCCAGGAATGCGCTCAATCTAGCGTGACGGTTCCGGACGTCGCTGGACACGGATGGCGTGTCAGCGGCGTTTCGCGCGCCGCGCGCCAGCCGAAACCGATCATTTGACTTCTCGCCGGGATCGCTGGCCTTCTATCGGGCGCTCGCCGCGACGGCGTCCTGGGCGAGCACGGCGAGATCGTCCGCCCCGTGTCCCTGGGCGATGAGATCGTCCATGCGCGTCGCAATGCCGGGAAGCGCGGCGAGCGGGCGTCCGTCCGCCGCTTCCTCCATGAGACGCACGTCCTTGCGTGCCATCGCCAGCTCGAAGCTCGGTGTCCAGTCGCCCGACAGCATGGTGTTGCCGCGTCCGGTCACGATCGCCGCCGGGTTGAAGAATGCGATCACGCGGAGGGCATCCGCCCCATCGACCCCGGAGCCGGCCGCAACGGCGAGCACGTCGGCCACCAGCGCGTTGATTCCCACGATGAAGGCATTGCCGCACAGCTTGTACACGGCGGCGACGTCGGGCCGCTCGCCGCAGTATTCCAGCCGCGCCGCCATGCGCGAGAGCTCGGCTTGCGCCGCGTCGAACAACGCACGCGGGCCGGAGACGAGAATGGTCCCCTCGCTGGCACGCGCCGCCGCCGGCCCGATGAACACGGGGCAGTGCAGGTAGCCAACCCCCTCGGCTTGCAATCGGCGCGACCGCTCGGCCGTGAGCGCGGGCTGCGTCGTGGAGTGGTCCACGATGATCACGTCCGCACCCAGGCCCGGGCGAAGCGCGGCGATCACCTCGTCCACCACCGCGTCATCCGTGAGCACGAGATGGACGCGAGCCGCCCCGCGCACTGCCTCGGCCGGCGTGGCGGCCACGCGGGCACCGAACTGCTCGAGCGCGCGCGCCTTGTCGTAGGTGCGATTCCACACCGTGACCTGGTCGCCCCGCTTCGCGGCGGCTTCCACGAAGGCGCTGCCGAGCAGTCCGGTGCCGAGGAAGGCGATCTGGCTCATTCCGATGACTGGGGTGAGAGGGTGTACAGCGTGACGTTCGTCTCGCCGAACTCGCGCCGTCGCAAGCCCCGCGGAAGCTCGTGAGAGCAGTGATGCTCCACGGCGAGAATCCGCGCGAACCGGCCGGCGCGCCAGCTGTCCACCACGCGGTCGAGCATGCGGGACTCGTACGGTGGGTCGGCAAAGGCGATGTCGTAGCTGTTCGGCAGGAGCGCCGTCACGAAGGGAACCGCATCACGCTTGAACACCCTCGTCTGCTTCAGCAACCGCAGCGTGGCGATGTTCGCCTTGAGGGCGTGCAGACTGTCGGGGCCCAGCTCCACGAAATCGGCGCTGCTCGCCCCGCGCGAAATCGCTTCGAGCCCCAGTGCTCCCGTTCCCGCGAACAGGTCCAGCACGCGCGCATCCTTCAGTTCGGCGCCGACCATCTCCAGCATCCCTACGCGTACGTGCTCGGCGGTGGGGCGGACGCGGAAATCCTGCGGCGAGTGCAGCGTGCGCCCCTTGAACCTGCCACCCACGATTCTCACGTGTGCTCCCGCACCGATGCCGTCATCCCCGAAATATACGACGGCGCGCTCTCGCCTAGCCCGACCGGCCCACGCGCCGGAGCAGTGATGGCGTGAGCAGCCATCGCAGCTCCCCGCGCCCCTTCGCCGGGTGTGACGCGAAGCGGAGCAGGCAGGCCCCACCCTTCTTGAGCGGAATGCGCGGCGCGGCAACGCCTGTGAGCAACCAGGTGGCGAGAATCCCGAGGTGCGGCTCGTGCCCCGTCACCGCCACCACCTGGGCCTCTCGATGCGCCCGCAACCAGGTGAGGAACGACGACGCGGCCCGCTCTGGCTCGAGCGAGGGGATCGACTCCACCACCAAGGCGCCGTAGCCTGCTGCCACGACCTCCGCGGTCTGCATGGCGCGCAGGTACGGGCTCGACGCGAGGAGGTCGATCCGCTCGACGAGCCTGACGAGACCGGCCGTCGCGCGCGTCATCTGCCGGCGTCCTCGGTCCGTGAGCGGTCGCCGCGAGTCGTCCTCCCCGCTGGCGGCAAATGCGACACGGTCCTCGGCGATGGCGTGGCGGATGAGCAGCAGTTCCATCGTCAGGCGAGTCTGGGGCCAAGGTAGTGCCAGGCGATCGCTGCGATGGCGACGAGCAGCACGAGATGGATGACCGCGCCGAGCACCTTCCGCAGCACCATGAACGCGACGAGCCAGACGACGACCAGGGCGATGCCGGCAGTGAGGATCATGTCATGACTGAGTTGGGGATGGGGCGGGGAGGAGGAGCCGCCAAATGATAGGCGATCCGTACTGCGTTCGCGATGCCGATGCTAAGGCGGCCGATGTGCCGTCGAGGCCGCTTGACTGATCCAGATATTTATTGACAATTTGACCAAAAGTTTATACCTGTATGGCGCAGCCGCACTACTGAACATCGCCGCCGGGCCGTCCGCCAATGCTGCGCGCTCTTCGTGGGCCTCGCCATGCGTTCCTCCCTCCGCGTCGTCGGCCTGTTGGTCCTCGCCGTCGTCGCAATCACCTGCACTGATGCTCCCACCGGGCCTGGCAAGGCGCTCCGGGATTTGTTTCCAGCGCGCGTGGGCCTGTCGCCACGCTTTACGCCGGAAGCGGCGCGCGCGTATCAGGGACTGGCCGCCTTCGGCCTCGAAGTTACCAACGTCCGCATCGTCCTCACGAGCCCCGATGGAAGCACGGCCAAGGACACGATCGTCCAGTTCGGGACGTCGGACACGCTTCGCGTAGAGCTGCCGGTGCAGGGAGCCGCCGCGAAGCAGACCTTCGTGGCCCGACTCGACCTGCGCAACAGCGATAACACCGTCCTGTTCAGCGGCACGCAGCCGGTCACGGCGCGCACGCCGAGCAGCACACCGGCTCCTCCCGAGCCGCCGATCACGGTGAGCTACACCGGGCCGGGTCGCTCCGTCCGGAACCTGCGCGTCACCCCAGCCGAAGCGACTGCGTCGATCACCGGCAGCGTGGCACTGAGTGCCGTGGGCACCGACAGCGCCGGCGTGGTCATGGCGGACATGCTGGTGCGATGGACCTCGAGCGACGTGACCGTCGCCACCCTGACGAGTACCGGGAACACCACGGCCGATCTGCGCGGGGCGGGCCGCCGCGGCACGGTCACGATCACGGCCGTCACTCCCACGGGAGTGTCCGGCACCTCGCGCGTCACGATGGTGCCCTCGACCGCCCGTCTCGTGGTGGTGAGTGGCAACGCCCAGACGGGCCCGGCGGGTCGCGTCCTGCCCCTGCCGGTCATCGTGGAGCTCCAGGCCACGGACAACGGGCCAGTGCCGAACGCCCCGGTGACCTTCCGCGCCGTCACGGCTGGCGGGTCGGTGGGAACGGCGTCCGTCGTCACGGACGCCGCCGGCCGCGCGTCGGTGACGCTGACCCCTGGTCGCACCGCGGGCGTGTATGCCTTCGAGGCATCCGCTACGGGCGTCCCTGCGCTGCCGATCACGGTGACCGCCACGCCGGCGCCGGCGTCGGCCCTCGTGCTGGTCTCGGGTGACGGGCAGTCCGACTCGACGAGTCGCCCGCTCGCGCAGCCGTTCGTCGTCCGCGTGACGGACGAGTTCGGCGCCGCGGTCGCAAATGCCGCTGTCACCTGGGCGCGCGTGGCGGGGAGCGGCGCGCTCGCCAGCGCCACGAGCACGAGCGGCACCGAGGGCCTCGCCAGCGCGACGTACACGCTCGGAGCGGTCGTCGGCACCGACAGCATTCGCGCCACGCTCGCCGGTGCGAACGGCGCGAGCGTCGTCTTCACCGCGCGCACGGCCAAGCGCGGCGTCCATGCCATCACGCTGTCGTCGGGCGGCAAGCAATCGGCCGCGGTAGGCGCGGTCCTGCCCAAGCCGATCGTCGTGCGCGTGGATGACGCGCAGGGAACTGTCCTGTCGGGCACGACGATCGCCTGGCGCACCGATCCAGCCAACCGCGCGACCTTCTTGCCGGCAGAGTCGGTGACCGCGGCGGACGGACTCGCGACGACGAACGTGACACTCGGAGGACGAGCCGGCGCCTTCACGATCATCGGCGCGGTGGGTGCACTCACCGTGTCCACCGAGGTCACCGCCACCGCCGGACCGCTCGACTCGCTGCTCCGGCACGCCGGCGATGCGCAGACCGCCCGCGTCGGCACGGCGGTGGCCGTGAAGCCGGCCGTGATGGCGAAGGACGCCTTCGGCAATCCCGTGGCGGGCGCCGCCGTGACCTTCGCCGTCGCCATCGGCGCCGGCACGGTTACCGGCGCCACGGCCACGACCGATGCCAGCGGCGTTGCGAGCGCGGGCGGCTGGACGCTCGGTGTAGCGGCGGGGTCCAACACCCTCACCGCCACCGCCGGACCGCGCACCGTGACGTTCACCGCAACCGCGGCTCTCGGTGCCGTCGCCCGGTTCGTTGTCGTGCAGGCGCTTCCCGCAACGATGGTCGTCGGCGTGGCGCCGACCACGCCGCTGCGTGCGCAGCTCGCTGACTCGGCCGGCGGGGCGGTGAAAAAGGCAGGAGTGGCCGCGACCTGCACGGGAACGCTCGCGACCGGCGCCACGATGTTCACGCTCGCGGCCACGAGCGATGCAGACGGCATCGTCGCTTGCGCCGTGCCGCCGTACATCGGCACGGTGGGCACGGCGACGGTGACGCTCGCCTCCGCCGGTGTCGCCTCGCTCACGTCGGCGCCCATCACCATCGTTGCCGGCGCGCCCTCGCGGCTCACGATGGCGGTGGAGCCCTCGGCCAACGTCACGACGGGCATCGCGCTGTCGACGCAGCCGCAGGTGCAGCTCGTGGATGACGGACTCAATGCAGCGGCCGGCGAGGTGCAGGTCGTGGCAAGCATCCTCACGGGTGGCGGTACGCTGAGCGGCACGACGACCGTCGGCACGACCGCGGCCGGTCGGGCGAGCTTCACGAATCTCGCGATCAGCGGCGCCGTCGGACCGCGCTCGCTGCAATTCACCAGCGGCACCCTGGGCGCGGCGACGTCGGGTATCATCACAGTTGGCGTCCCGGCGGGGGCCACCATCACAGCGATGAGCGGCTCCGGCACCGGGGTCGCGGGGGGGACGGCGTCGCTCAAGGCAAGGGTGACCGACGCCGCCGGCACTCCGGTGGTGGGCGCCAGCGTGACCTGGGCGGTGACGGCGGGCGGCGGTTCGCTCACGCCCGCCGCTGGCACGACCGACGTGAGTGGCGAGGCGCAGACCACGTGGACCTTGGGGCTCGCCCCCGGTCCGCAGACAGCCACGGCTTCCGTCGCCGGCGCCGCCGGCACCGCCACGTTCACAGTCACGGCCACAGCGCAGGCCGGCTCCAGGCTGGCGATCGTCACGCAGCCCGTCGTGCCGGCCGGAGGCGTGGCGAGTGGGACGGCGCTCCCAGTCCAGCCAGTCGTGCAGCTACAGAGCAGTACGGGGCAGCCGGTGCCGCAGGCCGGGGTCACCATCACGGCGGCCGCCGTCGTGGCGAGCGGCGCGCTCGAGGGCGACGTCGCGCTGGCGAGCGAGGCGTTCGCCGGCGCCGTCGCGCGCAACGCGACGGCCGTCACCGACGCCAGCGGCAAGGCCACCTTTACCGGGCTGAACATCTTCGGGACGGTCGGCCGCTACCAGCTCTCGTTCAGCGCGACGGACTACGCGAGCGCCACCTCGCAGGCGATCAGCGTGGGACCGGGCGCCGCGGTGACCGTAGCCGCCGTGGGCGGCTCCAGCGGGTCCACCAGCGGCGTGGCCGGCGGCTCGTCGGTGATCAGGGCGAAGGTCACCGACGCGAGCGGCAACGGGGTGGCGGGCACCAAGGTGACCTGGGCGGTGAAGACGGGCGGGGGCTCGGTCAGCCCTGCGTCCAGCACGACCGACGCGAGTGGCGAGGCGCAGGCGACGTGGACGCTCGGCCTCGTCATAGGGGCGCAGACGGCGACCGCGGCCGCGGACGGTGTTGCCGCGCCCGCCACGTATACGGTGACGGCGACGGTAGCCACCGGCTCCAAGCTGGCGATCGTCACGCAGCCGGCCTCTCCTGCTGGCGCGGTGGCGAGCGGCAAGCCGCTGGCGGTGCAGCCCGTGGTCCAGTTGCAGACCGCGAGCGGCCAGCCGGTCGCGCAGTCGGGGGTCACCATCACGGCCAGCGCCGTCGTCGCCGCGGCGTTCGAGGGCGAGGTGGGACAGACCGGTTCCGTGCTCGCCGGCACGATCGCCCGGAATGCCACCGCCGTCACCGATAGCGCGGGCAAGGCAACGTTCATCGGACTGAACATCTTCGGTACCGTCGGCCGCTACCAGCTTTCGTTCAGCGCGACGGACTACGCGAGCGCCGTCTCGCAGCCGATCGCCGTCGGGCCGGGTGCCGCAGTGAGTCTGGCCGTGAACGCGGGGAACGCACAGAGCGCCGGGCCCGGCATCCCCGTGCTCGTGCCGCCCTCGGTGATCGCGCGGGATTCGGCTGCGAATCCGGTAGCGGGCGTGTCCGTCACTTTCGCGGTCACGGGCGGCGGAGGAACGGTGACGGCACCCACGTCGCTGACCAGTGCCTCGGGCATCGCAGCAGTGGGAAGTTGGACGCTCGGCACGATCGCCGGCGCCAACACGCTATCGGCGGCCAGCACGCCGGCGCTCACCGGGAGCCCCGTGGCGTTCTCGGCCACCGCGACGCGGAGCGTGGCGAGCAGGCTGCGCCTGATCCAGGGACTTCCGGCGACCTTTG
>JBKJIY010000029.1:0-17825 GCA_046598315.1 Gemmatimonadaceae bacterium | reverse complement strand
TGGGCGCGTCGTTTCGACTGGGACGAGTGCGCGCGAACCACCGTGCGGGCCCTCCGTTGCGCCGCCGGCGTCGCTGGCTCCGAGGCCGCGTGACGTTACCGGGTGCCCGCACGGTGGTTCGCGCGCACTCGTCCCAGTCGAAACGACGCGCCCACGCGCGCCGCGCCTCTCGCACCTCGGGGTCGTCGGCCGCCCGGCTGACGACTCGCATTAGGCTGGCGGCGATGCTCTCCACGTCGAGCGGATCGAAATAGTCGGCCATCGGCCCGCACACCTCGGGGAGGGCGGCCGCCCGCGACACGGCCACGGCCCGTCCGCAGGCCAGCGCCTCCAGGGCGGGCAGCCCGAATCCCTCATGGAGGGAGGGCAGCACCAGCGCATCACACGCGGCGACATATCGCTCGAGCACGGCGCGCTCCAGATGGCCGGTAAAGACGACCCGATCTCCCAACCGCTGCGCGAGCACCGGGGCGCGCTCGTCCGCCGAACGCAGCCCGTCGCGCCGTCCGACGATCACGAGACGATGCTCAGTCGCCGCGGCGATGCGCTCGAAGGCGGCGAGCAGGCGCACGAGGTTCTTGTGCGGCTTCACATTGCCCACGTAGAGAAGATACGGCGTACTCACGGGAGAAGGCGCCTCCGGGAGCGCGAACCAGCGCGGGCTCACGCCATTGTGCGCCACGACCAACTCGCGCGGCGCGCCCACTCTGGCGCGCAGATCGTCGGCGGCAAAGTGGGACACGCAGAGCACGAGCGCGGCGCGAACCCTGACGGCGTGGAGCATTGCGCTGGCGTAGGCTCGGCGCGCGATCGATGGCTGCGGGAACACGAGATGATTCACGTCGTGCACGGTGACGGCCAGCCGGCCTCGATACAGGAGCGGCACGTTATAGTGCGGCGCCCAGAATAGTGACGCATCGGCAGGGATGAGACGCGCCACGCTCCACTGCTCCGCGAGCGAGTAGATGGGGGCGGCGCACGCCCTGATCGACGCGCGGCCTGCCGGGAGCATGGCCGCCAGTGTCGGCGGATCACCGAGCACGGTGTATCGCGCCGCGGGCCAGAGTGCCATGACCCGGGGCAGCAGCTCCTCGATGTACGTCCCGATGCCGGACATGCCCACCATCCGGGCATCGACCACGATGTGAACGCTCACGGCCGATCGCGCTCGGCGATGGTCCTCGCCAGTTCCGACGCCCAGTCGGGCAACGAGAAGCCGAACCGCGCCTCGAACTTGCCGGTGTCCAGCACGCCGTTGCGCGGCCGAATGGCCGCCGCGGGATATTCTCCCGACGTCACGCGATGCAGAGCGCTGCTGCGTTGCCGCCCGCCGTCGGGATCGAGTGCCAGCGCACGCGCCGCGAACTCATGCCACGAGGCCGCTCCGGAGGTCGTGAGGTGGTAGATCCCGAAGGCGGCGTCGCTCCACCCGGGCTGCTGCACTCGCTCCAGCACCCTCACCACCGCCGCGGCGAGGGATGCCGCCGGCGTGGGCGACGTGAACTGATCGCCCACCACGCGGACCTCGTCCCGCTCGTGCGCGAGATCGAGGATCTTGCGGAGAAAATTCTTCCCCGTCCACTCGTAGACGCCGTTGGTACGGAAGATCAGGTGGCGCGGATTGGCGCCGGCGATCCGGCGCTCGCCGAGCGCCTTGGTTCGACCGTAGACGTTGAGCGGCGCGAGCACGTCGTCCTCCACGTACGGACGCTCCAGCATTCCGTCGAACACATAATTGGTGGAGAAGTCGACGAACGGCGCGTCGCACCGGGCAGCCTCCTCGGCGAGGATGGCCGGCGCCACGGCGTTCACGCGCTCACACCGTTCGGCGTCACTCTCCGCCGCATCCACACTGGTGTACGCGGCGGTGTTGACCACGAGCCGCGGAGCGTGGCGGCGGACCGCGTCCCGGAGCCGGCCGTCGTGCTCGAGATCGACGTCGGCTCTCGTGAGCGCGACGACGGGCCCGAGCCGCGGCAGCAACGAGGCAAGCCGCCGCCCGAGCTGGCCTCCCGCCCCGATGAGGAGAATGGGTCGCGACGAGGCGTCCATCACTCCGGCCCGGCGAACTCCGGCAGCTCGTCGGCGCGGAAGTCCGCGAGCCGAGTGCCGGCGGCATCCTTCTCCGACAGGATCGGCACCGCGTCCGGCCACGCGATGGACAACGCCGGATCGTTCCAGATGAGCGTGCGCTCGCTGGCGGGATGATACAGCTGCGTGCACTTGTAATGCACCACGGCCTCGGCCGACAGCACCATGAAGCCGTGGGCGAACCCCGGCGGCACGTAGAGCTGCCGCGCATTGCGCTCCGAGAGCTCGGCGACGGCAGACTGCCCGAAGTGCGCCGAGCCGTGGCGTACGTCCACCGCCACATCGAGGATCGCGCCAGCCAGCACCGTCACGAGCTTTCCCTGCGGCTTGATCGACTGGAAATGCAGCCCGCGCAGCACGTGGCGCGTGGACACAGACACATTGTCCTGCGCCCAGTGCGTGGGCAGTCCGGACGTTGCGTACCGCTCCAGCTGCCAGGTCTCTCGAAACGTCCCGCGCGAATCCGCCCACACCGTCGGCTCGATGAGCAGTACCCCGGGCAGCGCGGTAGGGAGCACCTTCATGAACGACGCGGCGATCGCCTGAGCACGTCGCGCAGATACTCGCCGTACCCGCTCTTGGCGAGCGACGCAGCGAGCCGCTCCAGCTGAGACGCGTCGATGTAGCCCATGCGCCAGGCGATCTCCTCCGGACACGCGATCTTCAGACCCTGTCGGCGCTCGATCGTCTGCACGAAGGCGGATGCCTCGTGCAGCGAATCGAACGTCCCCGTATCGAGCCAGGCGGCGCCCCGGCCGACGATCTCGAGATGCAGCTGCTTCCGGCGCAGGTACTCCAGGTTGACGTCGGTGATCTCCAGCTCGCCGCGTGGCGACGGCGACAGTCCGGCGGCGATATCGAGCACCTGATTGTCGTAGAAGTACAGGCCGGTGACGGCGTAGTTGGACCTCGGCGCCGCCGGCTTCTCCTCGATCCCGAGCACCTCACCGTCGATCGAGACCTCCACGACTCCGTACCGCTCGGGGTCCTGCACGTAGTAGCCGAACACGGTGGCGCCAACGTTGCGCTCGGCGACGCCGCAAAGCTCATCGCCGAAGCCGTGTCCGTAGAAGATGTTGTCGCCCAGGACCAGCGCCACGCTGTCCCCGCCGACGAAGTCGCGCCCGATGGTGAACGCCTGCGCCAGTCCTGCCGGCTCGGGCTGAACGGCATATCGAAGCTGGATACCCCAGTCGGAGCCGTCGCCGAGCAATTCCTGAAATCGCGCTGCGTCGTGTGGAGTGCTGATGAGGAGGATGTTGCGAATGCCCGCGAGCATCAGCGTGCTGAGGGGATAGTAGATGAGGGGCTTGTCGTACACGGGAAGGAGCTGCTTGCTCGTCACTCGCGTGACCGGGTGCAGCCGGGTCCCGCTCCCGCCGGCCAGGACGATTCCCTTCACCGCGCCGCCGCCTGCCCGAGTCGATCGCCGGAGTAGCCGGACGATCGCTTCACCGCGTCGGACCAGCTCCGATGCTCCAGATACCACGCCACGGTCCGTGCGAGACCGGAGGAGAAGGTCTCCTCGGGCGACCAGCCGAGCTCGCGCTCGATCTTCGCCGTGTTCATCGCGTAGCGGTAATCGTGGCCCGGCCGGTCCCGCACGAAGGTGATGAGGGATTCGCGGTCGGGAGTGTCGGCACTGGGAGCGAGGCGGTCGAGGGTACGGCAGATCTCCCGAACCACCTCGAGATTGCTTCGCTCCGCGCCGCCGCCCACGCCGTAGACTTCGCCGGGGCGTCCGGCCGCGAGCACCGCCAGCAGAGCGCTCACGTGATCGTCGACGTAGAGCCAGTCACGCACGTTCTCGCCCTGGCCGTACACGGGCACCGTCTGCCCGGTAAGAGCGCGCTCGATGACGAGCGGGATGAGCTTCTCGGGAAACTGGAACGGGCCGTAGTTGTTGGTGCAGTTCGTCGTCACCACGGGAAGCCCGTACGTGTGGAACCAGGCGCGGGCCAGGTGGTCGGCCGCGGCCTTCGACGCGGAGTAGGGAGAGTTGGGCCGGTAGGCTGATTCCTCGTCGAACGACCCCTCCGAGCCCAGGCTGCCGTACACCTCGTCGGTGGAGACGTGGAGGAACCGAAACCCGGACGCGTCAGTCGCCGGCAACGTCGACCAGTAGGCGCGCGCCTCGCTGAGCATGACGAATGTGCCGACGACATTGGTCTCGACAAAGGCACCGGGCGAATCGATGGACCGGTCGACATGCGACTCCGCGGCGAGGTGCACCACGGCCGTCGGCTTGAAGCGCCCGTAGACGTCGTGCACGAGCGCGCGGTCGCAGATGTCGCCGTGAATGAGCTCGTACGCGGGATGGGTCGCCACCTCGGCCACGGCGCCCAGATTGCCGGCATACGTGAGCTTGTCGAGGTTCAGCACATGATGCCCGTCGCGCACCGCGCGCCGCACGAACGCCGATCCGATGAAGCCCGCGCCGCCGGTCACCAGGAAACGTTCCCTGGTCACTCCGCGGGTGCCGTGGTCGTCATGGCGATGAGGGGAAGGAGAATGCCGCGGAGGTCGGAGACGACGATCGGCGAGCCGGGTTCGTCGATTGTCCCACAATTCTATCGCGCTGGCCAGCGGCCCGTCTACCTCCTGCTGGCGCGGTCAGCGGCCCGTGGACCGCGATCGGGCCGCTGGATAGCTTCCACAGTGGGGAGCACGGCCATGGGCCTGGGCTCGCGTCGATGCCCGACCACGTACTCCGACCTTTCGCGAATGACACGCTCGCCCGACCTGTCACACAGCCCACACACGAACCGCCGGCGCCGGCGCGCGCACGCCGCCGTTCTGCTTGCGCTCCTGGCAGTCACCGGATGCGAACGCCTTGCCAATCCGTCGCAATACGGCTCGGTGAGCGTGGCGACCACGACGTCGGACGGAACCGCCGTGCCGGGAATTCCCTTGACGCTCTATACCGGACAGCGCCCCATTGCGTACGCACAGAGCGACGAGCGCGGACGACATCTCTTCGAACTGGTGCCGCCGGGGAACTACGGCGTGCAGGGAACCCGCCCACCCGGGTACGGCGACATCGACGAGGGGCCGGCGGTCAGCGAGGACGGACTGACGGTGCGGGCGGGCGAGGTGGAGCCCGTACGCCTGAAGCTCGATCTCTGCACGGGCCGGATGCTCGTCAGCGTCCGGGACGAGATCTCGGTCACGTCCGCCGGCGTCTCCGTGAAGATCTACAACGCGGCGGGAGAGACGGTCCAGATCGTCAGGACGGGACTCGACGGCACGGCTGGCCTGACACTCCCCTGCCGAGTGTACGGCGCGCAGATCGTCCCCGAGCCGGGCTTTACCTCCACGCCCGGCCGCGGCTCGTCTTTCGACGACGAGCTGCGCGTGCGCCGCAGTATCACGCGGACCGTGGGACTCAAGGTCATCAGCTGCTTCGGCGCCATCGAGATCGCGACACGCGACGCGGCAGGACAGAGCGTCGCCGGCGTGCCGTACGTCGTGTTCTCGCCGCGCGGGAACCTGGCCCTCGGCTCCACCGGCCCTGACGGGCGCGCGACGGTCCCGCGGATGCCGTGCGGCATCGAGCTCGGCGTTTCCATCGCTGCGCCCGCGGGCTACAGCGTGGTGACGGGCCGCGGCACGAGCTTCGTCGACGGCATCAAGATCGTGAATGGTGCGACGTCGGGCGTGGTCTTTACCCTGAACCGCCCGTAGCCTCGGCGATGACGGACCGGGGACGGCGCGGTGCCACGGGCATCGTCAGCCAGGCCAGTGTGAGGATCACCCAGAACGCGGGATCGTTGGTAGCCTGGTAGAAGATGTTGAAGACGGCGACTCCCGCCACGAGCGCGCGGTACGGGCCGCCTCGAACGAGCGGCGTGACGAGCAACGCGAGCAGGAGGAGGAGAGCGAAGACTCCCGATTCGGCGAAGATCGTGACGTACAGCGAGTGGAAGTTGCCGTAGCGATTGCCGGGGAAGATGTCCTCGAGCACCGTGTACGAGCTCCCATATCCGATGCCGAGCGCCACCCGTGCGGGCGACGCCGTGGCCTCCTGGATTCCACGCTCGATCAGCACCAGATGGATCTGCGACGATCCCTCCTCCACGGAGAAGCGGTCGCCGAGGGGCTGCAAGGCGGTGCCGGCGCCCTCGCGCATGCCTGGTGAGACGAGGATCGCGGCGGTCGTTCCGGCCACGACGAGCAGCGCCCCGAGCACGAGCCCAGGCGAGACGCGACGAATGCGTCGTTCGAGCACGAGGATGATGAAGGTGGCGAGCGCGGCGACGCCAACCGAGCGCGAGAGGGTGAGGAGCATCAGCACCACCGTGAACGCCAGGTAGCCTCGACGCGGGGGAAGTCCTGGCCGAGTCGCGAGGATCCAGCCGAAGAAGAGCAGCACCAGGCCGGCGCGGTTCTGATCGGCGACCATTCCCGAGAGGCGGGGAATGAAGGCGCCGTACATGTAGGAGACGAGGTGCACCGACGCCGGACCGAGGCGCGCGTACTCGGGAACCCAGCCGAGCAGCCATGCGATCTGGAGTACATCGAAGACGCCGAACAGGATGAGTCCGACCACCGCGCCGCGTTCCATCACGCGTGCCCAATCGTCGCGATCGATGGCGACGATGACGGCGGCGAACGTCCCCACGATCTGCAGCGCGAGGAGCGTGGCTCGGCCCGCCGACACGCTCGTCTCGGGACTGACGAATACAGACGCCAGCGCCACGCCGAGGAGAGCGAGCGCCAGCGCGGCGTAGTGCATGCCGGCGCGTGGGAGCGCCACGGCGCGGCGCCGCCGCGTGCGTCGAACGAGCTCGGAGAGCACGACGATCGGGGTGAGCGCGAGGAAAGGCGTCACGAGGAGCGGACCGTCGCCACCCATGAGGTCGATCCGATCCGCCGCGATGAGCGCCACCCACATGATCAGCAGCGCGTTGTGGATCCTGCCGCTTCCGGGTGGCGTCGCGCCGTTCATGCGCGAAGCAGCACGCCGAGATTCCGCCAGAAGCCATGCTCGCGTCGCAAGCGCAGGCGGATGACCTCGTACTTGCGGCGCAGGAACGAATGCTCGGGAAGCCGGGCGAAGGCGGCGAGAAAGCGCCGGTCCGGCTCGGTGAGACGTGACTCGTAGCGCTCGAGGAAGGCCGCCGCCTGCCGAGTGGTCCTGGCGAGGTGCGCGCGCAGCAACGCCGTCTCCTCCAGTGCCCGGCGCGCGGCCGCGGGCAACGCACGAAGCTCATGCCGTCCCCCCCGCCTGGCGCCGACGACGTTGGCGCCGTGCTGTCGATAGAGCACCGTGGCTTCGTGCAGCGCGACGATCCGTCCGAAGGCAGCGGCTACACACGCGAACCACCAATCGTGATAGAACGCCCCGTCGGGAACGTCGCCCACGAGCTCGCGCAGACTTCGGTTGAGCATCACCGTGGCACCCGTGGCCACGTTCTGCACCACGAGGCGGCGCAGCAGGGCAGGTTCCGGCGCCACATGCGAGAATCGCCAGAACGATGGATCGATCACTCGTAGCGATTCGTCCACCACGACGAGGTCGGTGTGGACGAGCACCGGTCCCGGCGCGTGCGATTCGGCGTCGAGCATCGCGTCGAGTGTCCGCTCGATCTTCCCGGGCAGCCAGACGTCATCCTGATCGGCGCACATCACGTACTCCGAATCGGATGGAACGCGCGCCAGCAGCCAGGCAAAGCTGCGCGCCGCACCGAGCCGCGGGCCGTCGCACGGCAGGATCCGGATGCGCGCGTCCGCCGCGGCGAAGGCCTGCACGATCTCCACCGTCCCGTCCGTGGACCCGTCGTCCCGGAGCCAGAGTCGCCACCCGCCGTGCGTCTGCGCCTGCATGCTCGACAGAAACTCCGCGATGTAGCGCGCGCCCTGGTACGATGCGGCGATGACGTCCACCACGGGGCGCGGTGACGGCGCGTGGTTCACTGGCGTGCCGTCTCCGCGCGGGCCGGCGTCGCCACGCGGTGACGCAGATACATCGCCGCGAGGGAGATGGTGACGAAGACCTCGGCCGCGATCACGGCCGTCGCCATGCCGACCGCACCGCGCGCAGGCACGAGGGCAAGCGCGAGCGCCACGTTGACGATCATGCCCGACACGACGGCCCAGAGCAGGCCGCGGTCATGTCCGAAAGGCACCGCCCAGTAGAAGCCGAGCACTGTATTGACGGCAACCAGCGCGGGCAGCGGTGACATGGTGCGAAGCACGGCAACGGCGGGCTCGTACCCGGGCCCGAGCAGGATCCTGACGAGCAGCGGCGCCGCGACGAGCGCGGTGAGTCCGAAGGCGGCGCCCAGCGCACCGATGGCCAGCAGGCATCGCTCTATCGTCCGGCGCGCCGCGAGAGGATCGGCGACGCTCAGATAGCTCAGGCGAGGCAGGAACGCCTGCGTGAGCGGCGCCAGCAGGCTCACGCTGGCGCGGATGATGCGCTCGGCGCCGCCGAAGAACGAGACGTTCGCGGCCGTGGCGAGTGCGGCGAGCATGAGCACGCTGGCCTGATTGTAGACGCCGCCGGCAGCGCGCATCGCGAACAGCCGCGACGTGCCGCGCAACGTGGCCAGCGCCGCCGACATCGTGGGTCGGCTCAACACGACGTGTCGCATGAGCCACCGGGTGAGCACGAGCAGCGAGAGCCCGGAGAACACCGCCTGCAAGGCGAGGACGCGCCACGCGTCGGCTGGCTCCGTGACGAGCAGGAAGACGAACATCGCCGCCGCTGCCTTGGACACCGCGTCGATGGTGACGGCCGCCTGCACCCGCTCGATGCCCTGGAAGAACCACAGGGGATTCAGCCCGCGACACACCGCATACGCCAGCGTCCATGCGAGCAGCCGAAGCTGCCCATGCAGCGCGGGCATGGCGAAGAAAAGCGCGAAGACGATCAGCGCGGCAGCCGGGATGAGGAGGAGCTTGGCGCCCTGAACGCCTGCCACCACGTCGCGCATCGTGTCCGGTTCGGCTCGCGCGCGCGCCACTGCCCGCGTTCCCGACAGGTCGAACGCATACTCCAGGAGGAGGATGAGCGAGCTGCCGAGGGCCTGCGCCGCGACGACCGGCGCCCACCCCTCCGGCCCGAGTGTGCGCGCCAGGTACGGTATCGTGAGCAGCGGGGCCAGCATCGAGACTGCCTGCGCGCCGAAGAGCGTCGTCGTGTTCTGAATCAGCGCTCGACGGCTCGTGAGGATCACGCCCCCCTTCCCTGCTCGCGTCGCGGCACCGGTCACTACTCGTCCGATTCGGACCAGAGCTCGGCACCCAGGCCCACCGCGAAGGCCAGGGTGACGGCGAGCACGAGACCGAGCACGAGCTGCACACCACGCTTCGGGAACGCGGGATCGTCAGGGTTCGCCACTCGCGGGACGTCCACGACCTTGACCTTGTCCTTGCGCAGCAGATCCTGGATCTCCGCCATCTTCAGCTGCTTGGTGAGCTGCAGGTAGTACTCGTTCTGGATGGTCTTGTCACGCACGAGACGCGCGTACTGCATCGCGGTGCCAGGGACCTGCACCAGCGTGTCGGTGAGGCTGGTCACCGCACGTGTCGTGGACGACAGTTGCTGGTCCAGGCTCTCGAGATATTGTCCGCCAAGGCGGTAGAGCTGTTGATCGAGGTCGTTGATGCGCGCCGTGAGCGACTGGACGTCGGCGTTCTCGTCGGTGCGCGTCACGGCCAGCGTGGAGCGCTTGGTCTCCAGTTCGATCAAGGCCTGCAGCAGGTCCTGAATCGCCCGGTTGCTGATCAGCGAGGGGAACGTGGCAAGCTGCCGGAACGCGCGCTGATCGCTCCCCCCGCTCGACCGCGTCCGGATGAGATCGAGCAGCTGGGACAACGCGTTGCGCTCGATGCGGACGGCGTCGACGCGCGCGTCGAGCACGCCGATGCGCTTGATCTGTCCCGTGGCCTGCTCTTCCGGGACGATCACCTTGGACCGCTGCTGAAACGCCTTCAGCATCTCCTCGGATGCGGCAAGCGTCACGGCCGACCCGGCCAGCGCGCCGCGCAGTTCCGTGATCTGCGCATTGTCGTCCCCCTCATCGGTGCGGACTGAATACCCGACGAACTCGCGCACGAGGCGATCGATCACCTGCGCCGCGAGGCGGCGATCGGGATCCTCGTACGAGACCTCCACGAGACGCGAGCCTCCCTCCTGCCGACGGATGGTCAGACGCTGCTCGAACTGCTCGTGCACCCGGTAGCGTGGCAACAACCGGAGCTTGATGCGATCGGGGCCGCCCGCTCGCAGATTCTCCGGCAGCGCGAGCATGACGCTGCCCACGCGCATGGAGTCGCCCGGGGCGAGCGACGGCGGAAGCTTTCCATATTCGTCGAGGTCTTCGGCGTCCACGCGGTACCGGCCGCCCTCGTCGCGAGTCAGGGTGAGGTTCCCTTCCACGTCGGTGGAGTCCACGACCCGCGCCCTGATCACTCGCGCGCGGTTGTCGGCCGGCTTCACCACCTTCACCGACAGCGCGAGCGCATCGATCGTGGCATCCATCACGCGCGCGCTCTTCAGCACCCCGATGTCCGTCTCCAGATCGTCCTTGCCGAGGCCCGCCAGTCCGCCCCCCGCTGCGCCGGCGACGTCCTTGAGTGCGTCGGGGATGGCCGGCCCCGAGCTCTTGCTCTCGATGCGGAGCAGCGCCGTACTCCTGTATCGCGGCGTCGCGAGGAATGTCCACGCTGCCACCATGATGAACACGGTCGCGGCCACCGCCGCGAGCAGCCGGCGGCGGCGCGAGACGCGGCGCAGCAGCTCGCGTAGTGAATGGTCGGTGTGCGTACCTGACTCCATATGTCAGTGCGTCCGGAATGCTGTCGAGAAGGTCACGGCGATGGTGCGGTTCGGGATGTCGACGCCCTGGAAACCCCCGACCGTGGGATCGATGGCGATTCCCGCCTGGAACAGATAGTTGAGCCGCACGGAATCCGTCAGTTCGATCGACAGATGTCCCCCGGGCACGTTCCCGCTTCCCCGAATGCCGCCGAGAAGCGTGACGTCCTGCCCACGCACCTCCGGAACGAGTGGACCGAACAGCGTGCCGTTGTCCACGCGCGTCCGGCCGGCAAACCCGCCGAGGCGCCACGAGGAGCTGAAGATATCGCCGGCAAGCCACTGGTTGGACGATCCCGGACCGCTGCTCGCGCCGAGGACCTGGCCGCGGTGGGTGAACCCCTGCGGCACGCTCCTGCTCGTGTACGAGGCAGGTACGGACCGGATGCGGAACGACGGACTCGGCTCGAGGTACGTGTGTTCCGCCTGTAGCCGGAAGACCCGTCCTCGCTGGAGCGGTCGCGCCCACTGCAGCCCGTACGTGTACCCCTGCGTATGTGTGGGCAGCTCCAGAAAGTCGCGCAGTGACCGAGGATCCTGGAAGCGCGCCCATTCCACGTATCCCTCGAACCCGGCCGATGGAAGCACCCATCGGGCGAACAGCGACGACATCTGGTCGTGGCCCGATGGTCCGGCAATCCGCAGGCGTGTGAGGCCGAGACGAAGTCCCGACTGCGCCGCCCGGCGCCAGTTGACGGCACCGCCGGCAATCGACCTCCCTTCGCCGATGCCTTCCGCGCCGAAGAAATCGGAGTCCGTGAGGCGGCCGGCGATGAGGTCGAAGTCGAACAGTCCCACTCGGCTCGTCAACGGACGGGGCGTGCGCAGCAGAAGATGCGGAAAGCCGGCTGCGTTGTTGCTCAGGACGATCGCATTCCGGATCCCCGGACCCCACCACAGATTCTCCGTGGCGATTCCCACTTCCAGATTCGCGACGGTCGCCGTCAGACTGCTCTGGCCGGCGTCAAGCTTCAGCTGCGGCTGATCCCCGAAGCGCAGCGGAAGGTCGACCGATTCGGGAAGTGGATGGAATGGGTTGGCCCACGGGCTTCGAAAAGGCGCGCGATCCACGGGATAGCTGATCACCTGATACGGCTCGTTGCGCTGATACACGAGCTGCGGGGCGACAACGAGGGCGAACCGACCGCGGCGAGCCGCAACGCCCGCCGAAACGAGCGCGTTCACCCCTCGCCCTGCCCAGAGCGGACCGTCGTTGATCGTGTGCGGAAGCGCAGAGTTGTAGCCGATGCGGACTTCGGGGAGCAGGACGCGAAGGCCGGGCGTCGTGTCGGCGGCCGTGGCGAGGAGCCGCGAGGTGGCGCGCAGCATCACCATGTCTCGCGCCGATGCGTTCACGAGCTCGCCGAGACGCGACCGTTCGTCGAACTCGCCGCCCACGAAGGGGAGGGGCGCGCGACCCACCGATTGCGCGCCAAGACGCGACCCGGCGATGGCGATTACCGTCAGCAGCGACCAGCAGAACCGGCGCTTGCAACCCGCAGGCAGTCGCACGTCGAGAGGCTGGGGTGAGGGGGCTAGCTGACACCGGCGACCGCGTGGTACTGTGCGTCGCAGAGCAGGATCACCCAAGATAATGGCTGGCACAGACATGCGAGAGTTTGGCCTCACGGCACGGTCCCTGGTCACCGCGATGGTGGCGGGGCTCGCAACTGGGGCGGCCGGTGGACGCTGCGAGGCGCAGCTCGCTCAACGACTGGACCTGGGGGGCGATCTCCAGGTGGGAGGCGAGGCCGAGCGCTACTTTCGCGTACTCGAGATCTCGGGCGACATGCCGCGCATCGCGTGGACCATCCAGCCGCTCGCCCGGTCCACGGCCGCGCCGCTGGCACCGCCCGACTCCCATCCCTGGGCGGTTCGCTTCGGACTCGGCAGGCCCTTGCCCGCCGCGAGCTGGCTACGCCCCGAGATTCGCACCATTCTCAACAGCACATTCCCCGTACAGGAGCGCGTGGGCCCGGTGTGGGCCGGGCGCGGCGCGACGGTCGCGGTGCAGGGAGGCGGTCGCGCGCAATGGGGCAGGCTGAGCGTGCAGCTCGCGCCCATCGCGTTCATCGCCCAGAACGCGTCCTTTCCCCTGGCGTCCAATGGCCAGGCGGGTGACCTCGGCTTTGGCGACGCGCGCTTCCCCACGACGATCGATTTTCCGCAGCGCTTCGGAGACCGTCCGCACGGCCGCATCGACCTGGGCACGTCCTTCGTCTCGCTGGCGCTCCCCGGGCTCAGTCTCGGCGTCTCGAACGCGCCGCAGCGCTGGGGCCCGTCGGTGGAGTATCCGCTGATCCTCGGGCCTGGGGGGGGAGGCTTTCCGCACTACTTCATTGGCACCGGGAAGCCGATCGACCTGTGGATCGCCGCCCTGAGCGCTCGACTCATTGGCGGCCGGTTGTCGGAGTCGGCATTCTCCGCAGCGGGCGCCGGTCAGGCACGGCGATTCGCATCCGCCGCCGTCGTCAGCGCCACCCCGCGTGGCATCGCGGGATTGGAGTTGGGGTTCATCCGCTTCTTTGAATCGGCCCAGCCGGCCACCCTTCGCCGTGCACTTCTGCCGATCGGGCTCGCCAAGTTCAGCGGCGTGGGGCTCGACAACGACCTTGCCGAGAATCAGCTGGCGTCGGCCTTCTTTCGCTGGACGCTGCCGCGTGCCGGTGCGGAGCTCTACGGCGAGTGGCTCCGCGATGATTTTCCCGGCAGCGTACGCAAGTTCGCCCTGCAGCCGGACAACATCAGCACCTTCATGCTGGGGCTGCAGCGAGTCCTGGTAGCGACGCCGAGTGCACGGCGCGTCGTGCGCTTCGAGATCGTGAACGGGGAGCTCTCGCATCAGGAGCGGGGTGATCATGGCGCGTCCAAGCCGCTCCCCCCGTACGTGCACTTTCTCATGGTCCAGGGGCACACCCAACGCGGACTGCTCCTGGGCTCCCCGGAGGCATACGGCGGTGCGGGCTGGCGGGCGTCGTGGGACGAATACACCATGGCCGGACGACGATCGCTCACTCTGGAGCGCGCGCTGCGATTCGACTATCTGCCGGGTGGACCCGAGTCCGCCGACGTCCACCCGGACGTCATGTACGCAGTGCGCGGCGAGCTGCTCCGCTTCGCCGGTGGACGGGACTACGGCGTCACGCTCGCTCCGGCGATCAACCTCAATCGCAACCTCGTGCGCGGCAACGATCGGTTCAACCTGCACGCCATGCTGAGCGTGCGCGGCTGGTGAGCGCGAGCGTGTCGCCTACCGCCGGACGAGGGTGATGACGATCGACGCGAGGGAGATTGCCGCCGACGCGAGGAAGGTGCTGTTCCGGTCGAACCAGCTCCGCTGTTCGACGACGATCTGATCGCCCGAACGCACCGTGGGCTGCGTGGGGCCGTTCACGGCATCCTCCGAGGCGATGGTCATGCCGCCGCGGATGAGGCGCACCTTGCGGAGATCGCCCTGCGGCGAGGCGCCCCCCGCGAGGGCAACGATGCCGGTGAGGCTCAGCGTGGGATCCGCCAGATAGAGCCCCGGCTTGGTCACCTCCCCGAGCACATAGATGCGGCGCAGAGGAATGAGCGTCACCGCGGGGGCCTTCAGCTCCCTGCGATACGCGGAGAGGAGCGAGTCGTGGAGCTGCGCCCACGGCACGCCGGTCACTGTCTGCGTGCCCAGGAGCGGCAGCGTCAGCCGACCTGTTTCGTCCACCTGGAACTCTCCGTCGAGCGCCTTCTCGCGCCAGATCTTCACTCGAACGACATCGCCCGGGCCCAGCACGAAGCCCTCGCCCGGCGTCGGGGCACCCTGCGCGGACGCCGTGCCCGAGGCGGACCAGACGACGAAACCGAGCAGGAGGAGAGATCGCAGCATCGTGAGCATGGCTGTGCGGGACAGGACCGACGGTGAGCAAGCTCATACACTAATGCACTGCCGGCGTGCCGGTCCAGAGTCGCGGCACGCTGCCGCACTGCCTCACGGCTCGCGCATGCCGGCGATGACGGCGCGGGCGCGAGACCAGTCGCCCGTGAGAGTGTATCGCGCCAGGTGAATCATGCGCGTGGGATAGAACCAGAACGCGAAGACGATTCGCCAGGCCGGCGAATAGTGCGCGCGGACGAACCGACGCCGATTGCGATCGCGCAGCAGAATCTGCATCGGCGACGGCGGAGTGCCGTGCAGCGGGACCCGATGCGCGAGCCGCGCCGCCGGCACCCAGCCCAGCCGCCACCCCGACTCCGTGAGGCGCAGCGAGAGATCGACGTCCTCCATGTACGCGAAGAAATCGGCGCGAAAGTGGCCGGCGTCCTCGATCGCCCGTGCGCGCAACAGGAGGCAGCACCCCGACAGGAACGAGCATGTCCGGATCAACGCGCCACTCTCGTCGTCGCTGCCCAGCACGACGTCGAGCCGCTCATTCTCGTGGTCGTGCGAGCCGATGGCGCGAGCCCTGTCGAAGCGACCGCCGGCGAACCAGACGCGGTGCGGATCGTCGAATCGCGTGATGAGGGGCGACAGCGCGGCGATGCGCGCGTCGCTCGCCGCCGCTTCGAGCAGCCTTCGCACGCACTCGGGATCCGCCACGGTGTCGTTGTTCACCACGAGCAGCCACGCCGCACCGCGGGCCAGTGCCCAGTCGATCCCCAGGTTGTTGCCTCCCGCATAGCCCAGATTGGCGCCCGTCTGCAGATACGCAATCCGCGGATACCGATTCCGCAGGCGCTCCCCGCTGCCGTCGTCCGAGGCATTGTCGACAAGCAGGATCTCGAGCGTCACGCCGCGCTGCGCGAGCAGGGACTCCAGACAGGCCGCGGTGTCCGATTCACCATTCCAGTTCAGCACGATCGCGTGCACCGCCGCGCCGGTCACGCGTCAGCCTCCCGCGGCGCGCGTTCGTAGACGCGCCACCGCATGCGCTCCCGCGCGCCCATCGCGCGCATGGGCTTGACGATGAGCTGATTATCCTCCAGCAGCCACGAGGCCTCGGCGCCGGTCTTGCCGATGGCCATGCCGCGGCGCAGCACTTCGTGCGTGAACAGCGCGAGGATGCTGCGCGACCGGAACTTCCCCTTGACGCCGAGGGCCATTACCCGCGCCGTGCGGATCGTTCGCTTGCCCCACAGGAGGCGCGCCAGGCCCGTTGGAAAGAGGCGACCGCTCCGGTTGCCGTGCAGCACCACATTGTAGTCGGGCACCGCCAGCATGAACCCCGCCGGCTCGCCATCCACGAGCGCCATGAAGGCGATCTCCGGCCAGATGAGCTGCTTGATGTCCCTGGCCATGTGGTGGAACTCGTCGCGGGAAAAAGGAACGAATCCCCAGTTCCGCTCCCACGCGTCGTTGTAGATGTCCCAGCAGGCCGCCACTTCCGCCTCGAAGTTGGCCGGATCGAGACTGCGAAAGGTGATGTTGCCCTTTTCCAGCGCGCGCTCGGCCTGGCGAACGACGAAGGCGGGCAGCTCGTAGCCCGGTTCCGCGGCGGGAAACCAGAAGCCGAGCAGGTCCGCCACCTGCTGGAGGCCCGCGCCGGTGCAGAGGGTGTCGTAGTAGGGCGGATTCCACGCCGTCATGAACGTCGGACGGTTCTCGAATCCGGCGACGAGCAACCCGCACTCGTAGTTCGTGCTCGGATTCATCGGGCCGCGCAAGCCGGTCAGCCCGCGAGCGTCCAGCCACGACGCTGCAGCGGCGAACAGCCGGTCCGCCACCTGCTGATCGTCGATACACTCGAAAAAGCCCCAGAAGCCGATACGATCCCCGTGAAACTGATTGTGCGCGGCATTCTCGATCGCCGCGATTCGGCCCACGATCTCGCCGTTGCGCACGGCGAGAAAGAGTTCGCGATCGGCGCGGGCGTAGAACGGGTTCTTCGTCCGGTCGAGGGCATCGTACACCGTCATCCGAAGCGGGGGAACCCACTGGGGATAGCGTCGCTCGTCGTACAGTCGGAATGGAAAGCCGACGAATCGGCGAAGGTCGCGGCTGGACGCCACGGTCACGATGTCAACGGTCACGACGATGCGCTGGAGTGCACTTACGAATCACGGGCGTGGAGGTGATACTGACCTGACATGAACATAGTCACGTCAGCTACCCTGCCGGCGGCCACCGCGCGTACGGATCGCGCGATCCGCCTCGCCCTGTCGCTGACCACGGGCTACCTCGCGATCACGCTCGTGCCGATGGCGGAGTTTCATCGGCGCACGGATCGCGTCGCCCCGCTCGCGGCGCACGTCGCCGCACTGGCGATCACCGTGGCGTGCCGCCTCACGGTCCGGTCGCGGCGTAGCCGGCTCGCCGACTGGCTACCCCTGGCGCTTGGTCCTTTCCTGTATCTGGAGCTCCGATGGCTCGTGGAGGGCGCTGGCCGCTCCCACCGCGACGCACTCGTGCAGGGATGGGAGACGAGCCTTTTCCCCTCCAATCCCTCCGCCACATGGGCGCGGAACACCGGGAGCGTGGCGCTGAGCGAGCTCCTGCACGCTGCCTATCTCTCGTACTATCTGCTCGTCTACCTTCCCCCTGCCCTGCTGTATGTGCGCGGGCGGCGCGAGGAATACGCGCGGACGCTGCTGGCGCTGGCGCTGGCCTACGGCGCGTGCTTTCTCACCTATGTGGTGTTCCCCGTGGATGGCCCGCGATATCTGGTGGGAGCCGCGTCGGCGCCGGACGGGCCCGTCCGCACCGTCGTGCTGCAGCTGCTCCATGCGGGCTCCTCCCGCGGTACGGCCTTTCCGTCTTCCCACGTGGCCGCATCCGTCGCGGCCTCGCTCGCGGCCCTCGCCACCCAGCGACGATCTGGCGCGGTCGCCGCGCTACTGACGGTGGGAGTGGGCCTGGGCGCGGTGTACGGGGGATTTCACTACGCGGTGGACGTGGCGGCTGGCGTGCTCACGGGCCTCGCCGCCTGGATCGGCG
>JBKJIY010000100.1:0-6215 GCA_046598315.1 Gemmatimonadaceae bacterium | reverse complement strand
TCTCGATGGCGCCCGGCCGGACGCGGGCGGGGAACGTGCGGCGCGCGTCGAACCGCGCCGGCGGGCTCGAGGGAGGAATGACGACCGGCGAGCCGCTCGTCATTCGCGTCGCCATGAAGCCCATCAGCACTCTCATGCGTCCGCTCGGCACGGTGGACGTGGCCACGGGCGACGCGGCAAGCGCGGTGGCGGAGCGCAGTGACGTGACCGCCGTACCGGCGATGGGAGTGATCGCCGAGGCGATGGCCGCGCTCGTGCTGGCCGACGCCATGCTGGAGAAGTTCGGCGGGGACTCTCTCGGAGAAATCCAACGCAATCTCGATGGCTACCTTTCGCACCTCGCGACCCGGCTCGGCGGCTGACCCCTCGCTGCCGCACCTCATCCTCATCGGACTTCCTGGCTCCGGGAAGTCCAGCGTGGGCGGGCTGTTGGCGCGCGAGCTTGGCCGCACCTTTCTCGATTTCGACGCCGAGCTCACTCGACGCGAGGGAATGACCGTCCCCGAGATCTTCGCCCAACGTGGCGAACCGGCGTTTCGCGAGATGGAGATCTCCCTCACCGGCGAGCTTGCCGAGCTCGGCAACATGGTGCTGGCCCCCGGTGGGGGATGGGTCACCCAATCGGCGAACGTGGCTCTCCTTCGGCCGCCTGGCAAGCTCATCTATTTGAAGACACGGCCCGCCGTCGCACTTTATCGAATGGGGGCCAAGGTCTCGTCCCGTCCTGTCCTGGGACGAGTAGATCCTCGTGGCGACTTGGAGCGCCTGTACGCCGCCCGCCGCGCGATCTACGAGACCGCGGATCTGGTGGTGTCTGTGGAAGGCATTGACAAGAAGGAGGTTACGCGACAGATCGTCGCGAGACTAGGCGATTTGGAACGGTCTGGCGGCGGATCGTCCGCCTCCCGAGGTTGACGCGCCCACTACCTTAGAGCAATCATCGCGGCCGACGCGCCGTCGGATGGTTTCGCGGGCGGGGCGGGGATGCGGAGAGGCGGCGTGTCGATCGATATCGTTGCATGACGGCAGGACCAGGAGATATGACCTTTCGCGTTCTTGGACCGCATGAGCGTGGCCGCTTCGCCCCTGAGGCGTGGGGTCACCTGATCGCACTTTCCGGCGCCGGAGCGCTCAACCCCGCGGAGCTCGAGCAGGTGATCGAGCGGGCGATGATTCAGTTCGACGGGCGCATCGCGCTCGAGGATCTTCGCTCGATGATGGAGGGCGCCGGCTTCGACGACCCCGGCTCCGCGGCGGATACCCAGACCGTTCACTAGAGACCATGGCAGCGAAGAAGACCACCGCGAAGCGCGCGTCGGCCAGGAAGGCCGTCGAGGGCGCCGCAAAAAAATCGGCGAAGACGGCCACGGCCAAGACCGCGGGACGCACCCGTCGGGCCGCGATCGTGGAAGAGGAATATCCCGACGAGCCGGCCGGGACCACCTCGCTGGTAATCGTCGAGTCTCCGGCCAAGGCCAAGACGATCGGCAAGTACCTTGGCCGCGCCTACCGGGTGAAGGCGACCGTCGGCCACATCATGGATTTGCCCGAAAAGAAGCTCGGTATCGACATCGACCGTGGGTTCGAGCCGGAGCTGGTGGCGATCCCGGGAAAGGAGAAGACGATCGCGGATCTGAAGGCGGCGGCCAGGAACTCCAAGGAAGTGTTCATCGCGACCGATCCTGATCGCGAGGGCGAGGCCATCGCCTGGCACGTCGCCGAGCAGATTCGCCCGAAACGAGGACAGCCGGTGGTGCCGATTCGTCGCGTGCTCTTTCACGAGATCACCAAGGACGCGGTGCAGCTCGCCATCCAGCAGGCTGGCGTCATCGACGACAAGAAGGTCGAGGCGCAGCAGGCTCGGCGGGTGCTCGACCGGCTGGTGGGCTACAAGGCGAGCCCCGTACTCTGGAAGACGGTGAAGAAGGGAATCTCGGCCGGCCGCGTGCAGACGGTAGCCCTCCGGCTCATCGTGGAGCGGGAGCGCGAGATCAAGGCGTTCAACCCCGTGGAATACTGGACCGTGGAAGCGGCGCTGGAGCAGAATGCGCAACGCTTCACCGCCAAGCTCCACCAGATCGACGGCCGGAAGGCGGAGATCGCCAACCAGGGGGAGGCCGACCGCATTCTCGGAGATCTCGAGGGACGTACGCGGTTCGGCGTCACCGCGGTGAAGCGTCGCGAGCGGCGCAAGAATCCCTCAGCGCCGTTCACCACGTCCACGCTCCAGCAGGAAGCGGCCAAGAAGCTGTCGTTCGGCTCCAAGCGCACCATGCGGGTGGCGCAGGATCTCTACGAGGGCATCGATGTGGGGCCGGATGGCGCGGTGGGTCTCATCACGTACATGCGTACCGATTCCACCCGAGTGGCGGAATCGGCGGCGACATTGGCGCAGGCATATCTGCAGACGCTGTTCGGCAAGGAATTTCTCGCCAAGGGACTTCAGCTCTACGTCGACGGCAAGGCGAAGAACACCCAGGACGCGCACGAGAGTGTGCGTCCCACCGACCCGACGCGTCGACCCGACGACGTGCGCAAGTTTCTCAGTCCCGATCAGTTCAAGCTCTACTCGCTCATCTGGCAGCGCTTCATGGGGTCGCAGATGGCGCCCGCCGTGTTCGACACCACGACGGTGGACTTCGATATCCCCGCCCGGGAGCAGCCGCAGATCGGGCGACGCAGCTATCTGTTCCGCTCCACCGGCAGCATCATCAAGTTCATGGGCTTCCTCGCACTGTATCGCGAAGCGCGCGAGGAGGGGGACTCCAAGGCGCTGGAAGACGAGCAGGCGTTGCCGGCGGTCGAGGTAGGGGAGAGCATCCCCGTGCGCTCGATCACGCCATCGCAGCACTTCACCGAGCCGCCGCCGCGATTCTCCGAGGCGAGTCTGGTGAAGGAGCTGGAGCGACTCGGCATCGGCCGCCCGTCCACCTACGCCAGCATCATCAGCGTGCTGGCAGACCGCCGCTACGTGAATCTGGAGCAGCGGCGCTTCTTCCCCACCGATCTTGGCGACCAGGTGGAGCGGGTGATGGTGAAGCAGTTTCCCGGCATCTTCAACGTCGACTTCACCTCCGGGATGGAGCTCGAGCTGGACAAGGTGGAGGATGGGGAGATGGACTGGCGTACGGTCCTCACCGAGTTCTGGGGACCGTTCGACAAGTCACTCAAGGACATCCAGCTCGGTGCGCTCATCGCGGAGGCGCACGACCTCTCGGCGCTCGCGCACGAACGGTGTCCCGATTGCGGCGGACACCTCGAGCCCCGCGGGGGATTC
Organism: Gemmatimonadaceae bacterium; assembly: GCA_046598315.1. Taxonomy (GTDB): domain Bacteria; phylum Gemmatimonadota; class Gemmatimonadetes; order Gemmatimonadales; family Gemmatimonadaceae; genus AG11. Next base: position 2,938 of record JBKJIY010000100.1, on the reverse strand, counting down.
TTCGGGCCGTTTCTGGCGTGCCAGAATCACCCCAAGCAGTGCAAGTACACGCGCCCCATGAAGGGTGAGAAGGCTAAGCCCGTCATGACGAACATTCCCTGCCACCTGTGCGCCGAGCCGATGGTGGTGCGGCAGGGGCGCAGCGGTGAATTCCTGGGATGCAGCACGTTTCCCAAGTGCCGCGGCACGCGCAGCATGCCCACCGGTGTGTTCTGTCCCAAGGACGGGGGTGAGCTCGTGGAACGGCGGTCGAAGAAGCGGGGCACGGCGTTCTACGCCTGCTCCAACGAGACCTGCGATTTTGTGGCGTGGAACAAGCCGGTCGCCGAACCCTGCCCGGAGTGCGCGTACGTCGGCGCCGAGATGAAGTTCAGCAAGACGCGTGGCGACTTCCGGAAGTGTCTCAAGTGCGGCAATGAATGGGACGTGCCCGCGCTGCCGGAGCCCGTGGAGCCCGCATTGGCGGGGTGAAGTACACGAAGACAGGAAGACAGGAAGACAGGAAGACAGGAAGACAGGAAGACAGGAAGACAGGAACAGCGGATCTGGCGCGCCGAAAGCCGTTCCGCGCTGGCCTCACTGGCTTCCCGTCTTCCTGTCTTCCTGTCGTCCTGAACTTGCCCTTTCCCCCAACGCCTCACGCACCTTCGCCAGATACTCACTCGTCGGAAATGGCTTGTTGATGAGCCGATGCGACGGAAGGACGAGCTCTCCAATCACGCCGCCCACGTCACCCGTGACGACAAGCGAGCGCTCGGCGAGCTCGGGGTGCTCTGTCGCGAGCCAGGCGAGAAGCGCTCGACCGTCCATCGCGCCCGGCATCCGGAGGTCGGAGATCACGAGGTCGACGTGCTCTCGCTGCAGGATCTCCATCGCCGCGGCGCCGTTGGACGCCAGGACGACCTGGTACCCCGCCCGCATCAGCAGTCGGCGCTGCACGTCGCGAAGGGTCGGCTCGTCGTCCACCACGAGCACGCGCGCGGGATGCCTCCGCAATCCGCCGTCGGTCGAGGGGGACACCGCCGCAGGCGGACCATGCGGCTGCGCGAGCGATCGCGCCGATGTCGGCAACGTGCGCGTTGACGCGGCGGGCATCGCGTCGGCGTCGCCGTGCGGCGTGGGGGCGGGGCGCAGACGAAGGGAGATGCGAGCGCCTCCAGATGTCCGATTGCTCGCCGTCGCCGAGCCGCCGAACTCGCTGACGAACTTGCTCACGAGCGAAAGGCCCAGGCCAGTACCCTTGCCCGGCTCCTTCGTCGTGTAGAACGGCGTGAACGCTGCCGCCGCGTCGCGGAAGCCGCCACCGTCGTCTTCGAAATCCAGACGGAGCATTCCGGGCTCCTCCTCGAGCGCCGTGATGGTCAACCGCTCGCCATTGCCCGCGATCAGGGCGTCGAGGGCGTTGTTCATGATGTTGATGATCGAATGCTCGAGTCGCTGCGCATCCGCCACGGCGTAGAGGGTGGACGGCACCTGCACCTCGAGCCGCTTGCCGGCGAGCGCGAACGCGTGGGAGCGCAAGCCCACGGCGGTGGCCACCGCGTCGGAGAGCTGTACCGCCGAGTGCTCGCCCGATGGCTTCCGTGCGAAGGTGAGGAGATTCCGTACGAGGGACCGCGCGCGCAGCGCTTCCCGTTCCAGCGGCTCCGCCATCTCCCTGGCCGCGTCGCGGGTGCCGGCATGCGGTGAGGCTGACAGCTCCGCGTGCAGGGCTTCCGCCATCCCGAGTATACCAGCGAGTGGATTGTTCAGCTCGTGGGCGAGACCGGCGAGCATCTCGCCCATCGCACTGAGTTTTTCGTGCTGCACCAACTCCCCCTGCGCCTGCGTCAGATTCTCGAGCGTCTGCGTGAGCTCATCGTTCTGCGCCTCCATCGAGTCGCGCGCGCTCTGCACGCTGTCCGCCATGCTGTTGAACGCACTGGCCACCGCGTCGAACTCGACGAACGGCTGCGAGGGCACGCGCGCCAGCGGGTCACCAGCGCTGAGCTGCTGCGCGGCGAGGGCAAGCTGGTCCAGTGGCAGCAGCACCTGGCGGCGAAGCGCCCGGGCGAGCAGGAGAGCGAGCGAGGCAAGCACCACGCCGATGACGATCAGCGCCACCGCCAGCTGCCGGTCGAGCGCGCCGCTGGCCGCGCGGAAGGCGACCCGCTCGTCGGAGCGTACTTCGAGAAAGGAACCGACCGCCGCATCGAGCTCGCGTGCCCGCGCATCCATGCTGGCCAACCGGGCACGCGCTGATTCCGCGAGTCCACGCTCCGAGAGCTCGAAGGTGCGCTGTGCGGCAACCTCGAACTGCTCATGCGCTTCCTTGATGCGCTCCACGCGGAGCCGTGCGTCCGACGACAGCGCGTGGAACAGATAGCGCCGGATCTGCCCGTAGACCCGAGCGCCGCGCGATCGGAAGGCGACGAGATGCTTCGCGTCCGGCCGCTGCAGAAACCGATACGCCTCGAGCTGCTGCTCGTATGTGTGTGCCACGATCTGATCGGCGATACGCTGCTGCTCCATGAAGGTCTCGCCATCTCGCTCGATCGCGTCGCGTTGCGTCAGCGCCACGGCGAGCGTGGCGAGCATCGCGCCGACCGCAACGATGACGACGAGCAACGCGCTCGCGAGGAGCGTGCGACGCAGGCTGCGCTCGGTGACGATCGAAGACAGCGGCGTCAGGGGATCGCTCCGGGCCCGACGCGATTCGGTCCCCCCACACGCTCCATCCTGAATTGCGTGATGCGGTCGCCGCCGTTCCTGAACGCCACGGGACCCGTGACGCCGATGAATGCGGGACGTCCCGCTCCGAGCGAGGACAGCCAATCCCGGATCGCGCCGCCGTCGGGCCCCACCTGACGCATCGCTTCGGCAAGCAGCTTCACGCTGTCGTACGTGAGGGCGGCCTGGTCGGTCAGTGATCCTCCTCCCTCCGCCGCGTAGCGCTTTC